>NZ_CP031946.1:2622500-2852500 GCF_003443535.1 Ruegeria sp. AD91A
TTTGGCGATAAATCTTTCCCCCGAAGGGCTCATACGGTATTACTCTCCGTTTCCAGAGGCTATTCCGTACCAAAGGGTATATTCCCACGCGTTACTAACCCGTCCGCCGCTCACCCGAAGGTGCGCTCGACTTGCATGTGTTAGGCCTGCCGCCAGCGTTCGTTCTGAGCCAGGATCAAACTCTCAAGTTGAAAGGCTATTGCTAACCTATCCTTGACGTTCGAACCTCTGCACATCTCATCAGGAGGCTAATCCTGATGAAGTCTTCTGTCTGTATGTGCTTCTGGTTTCATCAGAAACCGAAAGCCGTACAAACAGTGAAGCTGACACTGGATCATCGAGCCGAAGCCCTACCAGCGCGATATACAGACATTCAATCCGTCGAAACGAACCAAACCGCCCACATATCTCTTCAGTTATCCATCAATGTCAAAGAACAAACACCCAGAGCCAAAAATCAGACCGTTGCGCCAATAACATCAGCGCGCCCGCCTAACTCATTCCCTAAGATGCCCCCAGTCTATCCTGAGCGTCTCCACCGTCTCTCCGATGCGTCCGACCGTCTCTCCAGCCCGTCAGCACCGCCTCAGCAGCGCCGGTGAAGGGGGTTCTAAGTATAACCCGACAAAGCCGCAAGTGGAAAATTCACAAAAACAGAAGAAATTCTCAAAAAGATAATTTATCAATTAATTACAGCAACTTAAGAACATTTCATCAGCGCGTCGCCGCCGAAATCCAAGAAAATGCAGGTCAGAATTCGCGGCTCAACGCGTTATGCACATGATTACCCACAGACTCACCTCCGAGTCAGGCGGAATCTGCCCTGTTGGACCACAAAGACAGGATTGGAATCGGAAGACGCAGGGCAAGCAGGGCGATGATGGTTGCCAGATAAGCAAGCGGCTCGATCTGAAATCCTTTTGCCAGCATGACGTAATGCACGCCCCCCAACAGCGCAGCCGCGTACACAAGGCAGTGCAGCTTGCGCCAGCGTGATCCCAGTCGGCGCACCGACCAATTATTGGACGTCAACGCCAACGGAAGCAGGAGAAGGAACGCCCCCATGCCGACCGTTATGTACGGGCGCTTGAGGATATCCGCCCAGATCTGGCTGGGAAGCTGCACATCCAGAACCAGCCACACAAGAAGATGCAACGCGACGTATACAAAAGTGAGCACTCCGATCGCTCGGCGATACTTCATCAGGTTCAAACCGACATGCCGGCGCAGAGGCGTGACGGCCAGACCGGCAATCAGCAACTGCAGGGCCAGTTCACCATATCTATGCTCCAACGCCTCAATCGGTTCGACCCCCAGACCACCGGTAAGGCCAAGATAAAACAGCCAGGGCGCAGGCAACGCCCCCAGCAGATATATCGCCCATACCGGAATACGGCGGAGTGTCTGGTTAATCGACTGCATGATTCTAATAGTTCTTGGCCAAATCCATGCCCTCGTAAAGACTGGCGACCTCTTCTTCATACCCGTTGAACATCAGGGTCGGCTTACGTGACGCGAAAAGCCCGCCCCCGATCTCGCGTTCGGAAGCCTGAGACCAACGTGGATGGTCCACATTCGGGTTCACATTACTATAGAACCCGTATTCGCGCGGATTGGACATGTTCCAGCTGGTGGGCGGTTCCTCCTCGGTCAGAGTGATCCGAACGATCGACTTGATCGATTTGAAGCCATATTTCCACGGAACGACCAAACGCAAAGGCGCGCCGTTCTGGTTGGGAATCGGTCGGTCGTAGATTCCGGTTGCCATGATTGTCAGAGGGTGCATCGCCTCGTCCAGGCGCAAGCCCTCCCGGTACGGCCATTCGAGAATGGGAAACCGCGTTCCCGGCATCTCGTCTGGGCGATAGGCCGTTTCGAATGCCGCATATTTTGCACCCTCCTGCACACCTGCCAGGTTCAGAAGGTCAGCCAGCTCGAAGCCGTTCCATGGAACGACCATCGACCACGCTTCTACACAGCGGAAGCGATAGATCCGTTCCTCGATCGTCATCTCGGACAGGATACTGTGGAAATCATAGTCGCCCGGGCGGTCAACCAGACCGTCGATCTGCACGCTCCAGGGTTCGGTCACCAGCGTGTGAGCATATTTCGCCGGGTCATCTTTTCCGGTCCCGAACTCATAGTAGTTGTTGTACGTGGTGATCTCTTCCCAGGTGTTCGGCTCCAACCCATCCTGTGCTGCCGCCGGTTTGGCCATCGCAGTCAGGCCGACACCTGCCAGCCCGGCCATAACCTGCCTCCGGTTGAGAAACGCCGCCCGGGGGGTGACGTCGGCATGTGTCAAAGTGTTGGTCCAGCGATGCGCCATATGGGTCTCCGTCATGTGCAACAGTCAGTGTTGACGTAGTGTGCTGATAGCACAGAGCCACAGAAACAGGCGTAACGATTGAGCGAAGTGATTGTAACGTTCCGGTGTGGCCGGACCTTCGGGGAACGGTGTCAGCAACGAAAACCATAGACGCGAAAACCTTTAGCGCCCGGCAGAAAACCGGGTTTTTCTTGGATTACAATCAAAACACGGGCACAAAACTTTACAACTGCTGACGCAAAGCTGCACTCTGTCATACGGGCGCCACGCCAAGCCGAACGCGAGGCAAGGCTGCGGTTGCAGCTTTTTGGCCGCAATGGGAGGAAGAAAATGTGTGATATTTGTGTAATGAATGCCGTCAAAGACAAGATGCTGTCTCGTCGCGGATTCTTCAAAGCTGCTGCCGCTTCGGGTGTTGCAGCAGCCGCAACCGGGGCCGTCGCGCCGGCAGCATTGGCGGCTGGGCATGGCGGTGTCGAGGATATGACCCACACGCTAAGCCCGGATTTCCCGACATGGGGCGGCGAGCCCGGCATCTCGGCCGAGCAAGCTTTCAACTTTACTGATCACGGCTTCAATCTGTTCAACCTGTCAATCAACGAACATACGGGTACGCATATCGATGCACCGCTTCACTTCTCGGCGGATGGGACATCAGTTGACGAAATCCCTGTCACGGATCTGATCGCCTCCTTATGCGTCGTGGACATCGCTGCCCGAGCTGCCGAGGATGCTGACACGCGCGTCACCCCGGATGATCTGAAAGCCTGGATTGCGGCCAATGGTGATATCCCTGATGGTGCCTGCGTGGCGATGCATTCCGGATGGGCAGGCAAAACCGCCACGGATGAGTTCCGCAATTTCGACGGCGAAGCGCAGCATTACCCGGGCTTCCACGTTGAAGCAGCGCAGATGCTGATGGAGGAGACCGGAGCACGATCAATTGCCGTTGATACCCTGTCCCTGGATCACGGCATGTCCGCAGATTTTGCGACGCATTACGCGTGGTTGCCGTCAGGCCGGTTCGGGATCGAATGCCTGGCTGGGTTGGATCGCGTGCCTGCGTCTGGTGCAACGCTGGTGATCGGCGCGCCCAAGCACCAAGGCGGCACCGGCGGGCCGGCCCGGATCTTTGCGTTGATCTGACAAATTCCCGGGCGGCTGACCAACGCCCGCCCGGCCATCTTTC
Source organism: Ruegeria sp. AD91A (assembly GCF_003443535.1). GTDB lineage: Bacteria > Pseudomonadota > Alphaproteobacteria > Rhodobacterales > Rhodobacteraceae > Ruegeria. The sequence continues at coordinate 2,626,019 of NZ_CP031946.1, forward strand.
CGGCAGGGCCAAAATTCCGCCACAGTTGCAAACCAAGACTTCGTGCATTCTTGAACTGTTCGGGACGCCCTGCCTCCATGTTGCTCAGTCCACTGGTTATTTCTCTGTCTTTACTGTGCGGATCGGCATTGGCTGATGTGCAATCCTGCAAAAAAGCTGTTTGAGCGCGCGTCGCAGGTCCTGAGCGATCTGAACCAGATCGGGTCTGAAGTTTATAAAGACAGCCACCCGGGCCTTGGCAATTCCGCCACATTTGCAGACCCATCCTCCAAGATCACAGTTTTCTTCTATGACCACCAACAAAGGGTCGTCTCATCCGAAATGGCCCTTGAAAGCTTTAAACAAGCCGCACGCGATATCGCTGCAATAGCTGCGCGGCGCGGTGCTGAACTCGGCGAAATCAACGCCTATCAGTTGCGTGATCCGTCGCAGGTGTTGCCATTTCGGGCCGAGGCCAAAGCATCAGATGGCCTGTCCGAGTTTCTGGCGGTTGGCGTCGTGGACAATTGTATTATGAAGCTTAGGTTTACAGCCCAGTTTCCATTGGAGGAAGCGCAGGTCTGGATGAAAGCGCTCAACGAGTATCTGAACAAAGGCTATGGAAAGCCGACATGAAAAAAGGCCCGCCTTTAAGGCGGGCCTTTCCAGTTTCCGGTGTCAGATCAATGCACCACAGCATCATCCGGGCGGGGTCGTTTTGAAGTTCCCAACCGGTCACCGATGATCAGACCATCGGGCCCAACGGTCACAGGAACAGTCTCGCCGTCCTTGATCTCACCGGCCAGCAGAGCTTCTGCCAACGGGTTCTGCAAGGCGCGCTGGATGACGCGTTTCAGCGGGCGGGCACCGAAGACCGGGTCATAGCCTTCGTTTGCCAACCACTCCTTGGCGGCATCGTCCAGTACCAAGTCGATCTTGCGCGCGGCCAGGCGTTTGAGAAGACGACCCAGCTGGATGTCAACAATCGCAGCCATATCCGACCGTTTCAGCCGGTCGAAGATGATGGTTTCGTCCAGACGGTTCAGGAATTCGGGCCGGAAATGGGCTCTTACGGCATCCATCACGTCATGCTTGGCCTGCGCACTATCGGCACCCTCAGGCAATTGGCTGAGTGCCTGGCTACCAAGGTTCGAGGTCAGAATGATCAGCGTCTGCTTGAAATCAACCGTACGACCCTGACCGTCGGTCAGGACACCGTCATCAAGCACCTGCAACAGCACGTTGAACACGTCCGGATGAGCCTTTTCGACCTCGTCGAACAGGACAACCTGATACGGCCTGCGCCGAACTGCTTCGGTCAGAACGCCGCCTTCGTCATAGCCGACATAACCCGGCGGGGCACCGATCAGACGGGCAACGGCGTGTTTCTCCATGAATTCCGACATGTCGACCCGCACCATAGCGTTTTCATCGTCGAACAGATACTCGGCGACGGCTTTGGTCAGCTCGGTCTTACCGACACCGGTTGGCCCAAGGAACAGGAACGAACCCAGCGGCCGCCCTTCGTCATTCAGACCGGCACGGGCCCGGCGCACGGCGTTGGCCACAGCTGTAACGGCCTCGTCCTGGCCGACCACGCGGGCGTGTAACGCTTCTTCCATACGCAGCAGCTTGTCGCGCTCGCCTTCCAGCATCTTCGAGGTCGGGATACCCGTCCAGCGTTCTACGACGGCTGCGATCTGTTCAGGGCGCACCGTTTCCTTGGCCGTGACCGCGTTGCTTTCCTGGCTTTCAGCCTCGGCCAGCTTGCGCTCCAACTCGGGGATGACGCCATAAGACAGCTCACCGGCCTTGGCCAGATTGCCTTCACGCTTGGCGATCTCCAGATCGGCCCGCGCCTTGTCGAGCTGTTCCTTCAGATCACGGGCGCTGGCCAGTTTGTCCCGCTCGGCCTGCCACTGAGCGGTCATCTCGGCGGATTTCTCCTTGAGGTCGGCCAATTCCTTTTGCAACGTTTCAAGCCGATCCTTGGAGGCCGCGTCATCTTCAAGTTTCAACGCTTCTTCCTCGATCTGCAACTGCAGGATCTGACGATCCAACTGGTCCAGTTCTTCAGGCTTGCTGTCCACTTCCATGCGCAGACGCGCGGCGGCCTCGTCGACGAGGTCGATAGCCTTGTCCGGCAGGAAGCGGTCGGTGATGTACCGATGCGACAGGGTCGCGGCCGATACCAACGCCGAATCCGAAATACGGACTCCGTGGTGCAGCTCGTACTTTTCCTTGATACCGCGAAGGATGCTGATCGTATCCTCGACCGTCGGCTCCTGCACTATCACGGGCTGGAACCGCCGCGCGAGGGCCGCATCTTTTTCGACGTATTTACGGTACTCGTCCAACGTGGTCGCGCCGATACAATGCAGCTCACCCCGAGCAAGCGCAGGCTTGATCAGGTTGGCGGCATCCATCGCACCGTCGGATTTACCCGCACCAACCAGCGTGTGCATTTCGTCGATGAACAAAATGATCTCACCTGCGGCCTCGGTGACCTCGGTCAGAACGGCCTTGAGGCGTTCTTCGAATTCCCCACGGTACTTCGCACCTGCGATCAGCGCGCCCATGTCGAGCGCAAGCAGTTTCTTGTCCTTCAGCGATTCCGGCACGTCTCCGTTGACGATGCGCAGGGCCATGCCCTCGGCAATCGCGGTTTTACCGACGCCGGGTTCACCGATCAGAACCGGGTTGTTTTTGGTGCGGCGCGACAGGACCTGCATCGCGCGGCGGATTTCCTCATCCCGCCCGATGATCGGGTCGATCTTGCCCTCGCGCGCGGCCTCGGTCAGGTCGCGGGCATATTTCTTGAGTGCATCATAGCCCTCTTCCGCCGATGCGGTGTCAGCAGTGCGACCTTTGCGGATGTCGTTGATGGCTTCATTGAGTTTTTGCGCAGATACGGCACCGGCTTCAAGCGCCTCTTTGGCTTTGGATTTGACCATGCACAGCGCCATCAACACGCGTTCGACAGGCACAAAGCTGTCGCCCGCTTTGGTGGCGATCTTCTCGGCCTCGTCCAGAACCTTGGCAGTCTGGCCGTCCATGTAAATCTGGCTCGCATCGCCGCTGACTTTCGGGATCTTGCCCATTGCAGCGTCGAGCGCCTCAACCACGCGGTCCGGCGCGCCGCCCGCGCGCGTGATCAGATTGCTCGCCAGCCCCTGATCGTCATCCATCAATGCCTTGAGTATATGTGTGGGCTCCAGCCTCTGGTGCCCCTCGCGCAGCGCAATGGTCTGCGCCGCCTGCACGAACCCCCGTGCCCGTTCGGTGAACTTGTTCAAGTCCATGGTATTCTCCTTTTCCAAGCGCCCGGTGGATTTGCGCCCGCTTGGCAGCACGCAGTGGTCCGGGCCTTGTCCTCAATCTGGGAAATATCCCCACCGCTTCAAGAGGCTGGAGAGTGAAAAATGCCGTCAGCCGCGCGAAATTGTATAGACTGTGTAGCCTCCGGTTTCGGCCACCTGCTGGGCATCGTGCATCTCGACCAGAGACTGCGCGGCGGCGCTGCCTGTGGGGCAGGATACAAGATCGGCGGTGTGGTCAAGGAAATTGCCTGTAAAGGCGGTTTCGCCGGTCAACTGGCACCAGTCATCCTCGGACCGATAACCGCGGACGAGGTAAAGGTCGTCATTGGTGGGGGCCGGGGCGGCACCGGTTTCGGGTGCGCTCGGCGGCGTGTCGGTGCAGGCCGCTATGGCCGCTGCCGCAGCCAGCGGAATGAGGTGCTTCATGGTCTGTCCCTTTGGTGCAATTCCGTTTCTGAACGGCCGCACCATAGCACAGTTGAGACAGTGCGGGGAAACCACGTCCCCCGGACTCAGGTCTCAATCGCCTTCGATCTGCCGGATCAGTTGTTGCGCCACGTCGTCACCCTGCCCGGCCGCGAGGCGATAAAACTTCAACGCCCCCGCGACATCGCCGGATTCGTACAGCAACCGGCCAAACTTGCGCTGCAACTTCATATCGCCGAGTTTCGCAGCCCTGCCCCAGAAAACAAAGGCTGCTTGGGTGTCCTGAGGCACGCCGTCCCGCCCGTGATAGGTCAGAGAACCAAGGTTGTGCAGTGCGACGACATCGTCCTGCTCGGCGGCCTGGAAACAATAGTCCAGCGCCTTGTCGATGTCGCGCGCCACACCGTCCTCGTTCTCGTAGCCATACGCAACGATATGCATCCCCATCGACAGACCGGATTCGGCGGCCGCCATGTACCAGGCAAACGCGGTTTCGTCGTCCTCGGGAACGATCTCGCCATCGTTATAGAGCGTGGCCAGCGTGTTCATCGCCAGCCCGCTGCCCTCCATCGCGGCCAGTTCCGAAAACTCGAGCGTCATTTCCAGCCTGCCGCCCTTCACCAGCGAGCGGCCAAACGCCGCCACGACCTCGGCGTCGACATCCTGGTCTTTCAGCAGGAGATCGGCGCAGATCGCCATCGCGTTCTCGGCGTCCATGTCGGCCCATTTTACCCCGTCGAAATAGGGCGACTGGCCCGGAGCGGCGGCAGCCATCAGGCAGTCGTACTCTCCGTCCGAATAGTCGGGGTCCTGCGGTGGATCGTCGGAGGCGGTTTCCGGCCGAGGGCGAAGGTCGGAGACCCGCAGGCGCCGTTGCGGTCCCTTGGGGGCGTCAGCCTTTGCCGGCGCGGGAGCGTCACCCATCAGCCCCGCCAGCAGATTGCGCGCCAGTTGGGCCTCGCCGCAATCCGTCTCACCGGCCCAGACCGCGCCCGCCCCGGCCTAAAATGCCGCCGAGGCCACCACACCCAACCGTATCATCCCGTATTTTCCTGCGTCTTTTCTTGTCTCAATGCGCCACACGCTCTACAGAAGCGCCGATCCCGCCAAGCCTGAAAGGTCGAAACAATGCCCCAAACCGCCGATGACCGCCTGATCGTAGCCCTCGATGTCCCCAACGCACTGGAGGGGCTGAAGCTGGCCGAGACGCTGGGCGACGTCGTTTCGTTCTACAAGATCGGCCTGGGTATGCTGACCGGCGGCGGGCTGGCCTTGGCCAATGAGTTGAAGCAGGAACACGGCAAGCGCATCTTTCTGGACATGAAGCTGTTCGACATCGGCAACACGGTGGAAAACGCAGTGCGGGGGCTGGCGCAGTTCGATCTGGATTTCCTGACCGTGCATGGTGACCCGCACGTGGTGCGCGCCGCCAAGGAAGGGGCGGCGGGCAAGGATCTGAAGATCCTGGCGGTGACCATCCTGACCTCGCTGAACCGCGACGATCTGGATGCGGGCTTGATGAAGACCGGAGCCATGCAGGACATGGTGGTGGAACGCGCCGCCCGCGCCTTTGAGGCCGGGGCCGATGGCGTGATCGCAAGCCCGCAGGAGGCCGCCCTGATCCGCGCCTTGCCCCAGGCAAGGGGCCGACTGATCGTAACCCCCGGCGTGCGTCCGGCTGGCGCGGCACTTGGAGATCAAAAACGTGTGGCCACACCAGCCAGCGCCATCCAGGACGGAGCGGATCATATCGTTGTTGGCCGTCCCATTTATCAGGCGGAAGACCCGAAATCCGCAGCCGCAGCCGTTTTGACCGAGCTAAGTTCTCTGAAAACGTGATGACCGGAATCATCGTTTCAGCCGGTATTCGTACTGAAAAAACCGCCGCAACAGGTTGACCTTACGTCAATTTTTGACGAATCCGCGCCAAATCGTCCCTGTGCCAGAAAACACACATTCAGAAAGTGAGTTTTTCCAAAGCAGCCTTCACTCTATCTCCGTAGGGAAATCTTGGCGATTCTTAAGGGGATTAACTCCCCAACGAACCTTTTCTTCCTGAGGTTCGTTACTTCCCCCCGCGATGCTGCGGGGGGTTTTCTTTTATCTGAATGATCTTTGATCGATATCACTGCATGATATAAAGAACTCCCAAGCCAACTGCGGAACACACGAGGACGCAGATGCCCGGTCTTTGCCGAGATTGCCTGACCCTTTTGAAAAACGAACGGCGCTGCACGGGCTGCGGTAGCCCCAGGGTAAAGTCACACCCCGAACTCCTTGACCTGACCATCGCTCATATGGATTGCGATGCCTTTTATGCTTCGGTGGAAAAGCGGGACAATCCGGAACTGGCAGACAAACCTGTCATCATCGGCGGCGGTAAACGCGGCGTTGTTTCCACGGCATGCTACGTGGCCCGAATTCGGGGTGTACGATCCGCCATGCCCATGTTCAAAGCGCTGCAACTGTGCCCTGATGCCGTCGTGATCAAACCACGCATGTCTGTGTATGCCCAGGTGTCACGCGACATCCGAGCTATGATGGATGAACTGACGCCAGTGGTCGAACCTCTGTCCCTGGACGAAGCCTTCATGGACTTGTCCGGCACCCAACGCCTGCACGGGGCACCTCCTGCCGCCATGTTGGCGCGCCTCGTCAAACGCATGAAAGATGAACTGGGTGTGACCGGATCTATCGGGCTGAGTCACAACAAGTTCCTGGCCAAGGTTGCCTCGGACCTCGATAAGCCCCGCGGGTTTTCGGTGATTGGCAAGGCCGAGACGGCAGAGTTTTTGAATGACAAACCCGTACGGTTGATCTGGGGCATTGGCCCCGCCGCGCAGGAATCACTGGACCGTGCAGGGATTCGAACCTTCAACGACCTGCTGCGTTGGGATCAGGAGGCTTTGACTGCGCGTTTCGGCTCGATGGGGTATCGCCTGTGGCATTTGGCACGGGGTCAAGACAAACGACGCGTTTCAACTCATGAGCCGATGAAATCGATCAGCAATGAGACCACATTTTTCGAGGACACCGCCAATATTGACGTTCTGGACGGGCATTTGTGGCGCATGGCCCTGAAGGTCTCGGACCGGGCCAAGGCCAAGGATCTAGCTGGCCGGGTCGTTACGCTGAAGCTGAAGAAAGCCAATCATAAGATTCTGACACGGCGCGTGTCATTGCGGGACGCAACGCAGATCGCAGACCGGATTTATCGCACGGCAAGGGGGCTTTTCGATCAGGTGGGGGATCAGGGGCCGTACCGCCTGTTGGGGTGTGGTCTGTCTGACCTGTGCCCGGCGGATCTGGCCGACATTTCCGGCGACCTGCTTGATCCCGGCGCCGTCCGCAGATCGCGGGCCGAGCGGGCCACCGACGAAATCCGTCAGAGATTCGGCGCAGACGCAATCGTGAAGGGCCGCGCTTTGCGCTAGGCTCATTCCGCAGCCAAACGGACCGGCTTGGAACCGATGCTGCATATCTCGCGAACCACTTGCCGGAGAAGTTTCGAAAACGTCATGAAATTGGCGTTCGGCGCAATCTTCTCTTCGTTCATATACAGGGCGCGGTCAATTTCGATCTGAATCGCGTGTTGCTGGCGGGTCGGGCGGCCATATGTCTGCGTTACGTAGGCCCCGGCAAACGGGGCATTGCGCGCCACATTCAATCCTGCCGCAGAAAACGCCGATTCGATGAGGTCCACAATCTCGGACGAGGCCGAAGCACCGAACCTATCACCCAACACGATTTCGGGCCGTTTGTTTAGGGTCGTACCAGCCATGGACACCGCCTCATGCGGCATCGAGTGGCAATCCACCAGAATGGCCTGCCCGAACTTCTCATGCGATTCGGCCAACAGGGACTTCAATCGTGCATGATAAGGACGCCAATAGGTATCTAAGCGCAGCCGCGCTTCGTCCATGGTCAGCTTGCCGCTGTAAATTGCTCGTCCATTGGCCACAACGCGGGGAATCACTCCTAACCCCGATGCGACCCTTGGGTTATGCCCGTGCCTGCGGGCGCCGCTGATCAACGCCGGGTCCAATTCGTCCAGACTGCGATTCAGGTCCAGATAAGCGCGCGGCATGGTCGCTTTGATCAAAGGCGCGCCATTCTCGGCTGCTGCCGCAAACAATTGATCGACAAATGCGTCTTCCGAGGACCGAATCACGCTTTGGTTCAGAACGGACCGCTTCAGAAACGCTTCGGGATAGTCCCGCCCGCTATGTGGGGATGAAAAAACCACACATGAACTGCGGTTTTCCGGCATATCCAATACAAAGGCTGCGTTCTGCATGATCCCTCCCTCTTCGCAATCAACATAGACCGGAAAATAGTTCTTCCAAACCCCTTGAACCCCTTTGCGACTCCTTTTATAGACCCCGCTACCGGCGCGGGGTTCCGCGCCCCATTTCGTTATGGGGCAGGGCACGCAAAGGGAAAGTGGGCGGTTAGCTCAGCGGTAGAGCACTTCGTTGACATCGAAGGGGTCACAAGTTCGATCCTTGTACCGCCCACCATGATTTCACTGTTCCGGATATCCGGGACACCCGAGTAACCCAGGCGCTGGCCACGTCCTTGATGAAGGCGCCGCAGATTGGAGACAGACCATGAAGGTCAAGAACTCGCTCCGCTCGCTCAAGAACCGGCACCGTGACTGCCGTATTGTGCGTCGCAAAGGCCGCGTCTACGTTATCAACAAGACGCAGCGCAAGTTCAAAGCTCGCCAGGGCTGAGAACGGCGAAACACCGCTTTAAAGAGCCGCGCCTTCGGGCGCGGTTTTTGTGTTATCTCGACCCCGCGGCGCCGTCTGAGAACCATCCGCACCATCCATGGAATGGAACAGACCGCCATCGCGGCGGGAACTGAATCGAACAGGGCGAATCCTGTCTTTATCGGCCAGCCGACACCCAACCGTTCGGGGGAAAAGACCACGCGCTCCGCCTGGTCTCGCAAATGTGGCGCGACACCGCGCATCCGCTCATCGGTCGTAAAACCGTCAAGATCGACCCCCATTGCAAACAACTCCAGACCAAGCGCGTAGTCGCGCCACCACGAAAACAGGATGGTCAGACCGACGACGACCACGAAGCTCCAGGTGAACCCGGACGGAAAATCGGGCCGCCTGACGCAAAGCCAGACCGGTCCCGCGACCAGCCCGAGAAGCAACAGCAGCGCCACGGCATCCAGCAACACCTCGACCATTTCGACAGCCCTCCCGCCATTTGCACCGAGCCCACCTGACACCTGAGCACTCGCCGGTATCCGACGGCGGCCCTACCAACTGATCCCGACATGGTTAACAAATGAAAAAGCTCCAGTAAGCGCTGCGACATTATATGACCAAGTAAATTTGTCAGTTTTTCTTGCATCCCGCCGAGAATCGTATAATTGAGCAAATCAGTCGGGTTATCGACCGACGCGAAATTCAATTGTTGGGGCAAACTATGCTGAAATCCACAACCTGCCTGGCCGCCGCTCTGTCGGCATTGATCGCAACATCCGCCGCGGCTGAAGGCGAGCTGAACCTTTATTCGTCGCGCCACTATGACACCGACGAACGTCTGTACACGGACTTCGAAGATGCGACTGGTATCAAGATCAACCGGATCGAAGGCAAGGCAGACGAGTTGATCGCGCGCATGGAAGCAGAAGGCGCGAACTCTCCTGCCGACGTTATGCTGACCGTCGACACTTCTCGTCTGGCGCGTGCCAAAGATGCGGGCATTCTGCAAGCTATCGACAGCGAAACCATGGAAGAGCGCATCCCCGCCAACCTTCAGGACGAAGACAACCAGTGGTTCGGCTTCTCACAGCGCGGTCGGATCATCTTTTACAACAAAGAAAACGTCACCAACCCGCCAGCCACTTACGCAGACCTGGCCAAGCCGGAGTACAAGGACCTGATCTGCATCCGGTCCTCGACCAACACCTACAACCAGACCCTGCTCGCCTCGATCATCACACATGAAGGCGCAGAAGCTGCAAAGTTCTGGGCGGAAGGCGTTGTCGCCAACATGGCGCGGGACCCGCAAGGGGGTGACACCGACCAGCTGCGTGGCATCGTTTCGGGCGAATGCGATATCGCTGTGTCGAACACTTACTACTATGCACGGGCCATCCGCAAAGACGTCAAAGGTCTTTCCTCTGACCTCGACATGATCGGTTGGGTCTTCCCCAATCAGGACAGCTATGGTGCGCATATGAACCTATCGGGCGGTGGCGTCGCGGCGCACGCACCGAATAAGGAAAACGCAATCCTGTTCCTTGAGTATCTGGCAAGCGATCAGGCGCAGGAGTACTTTTCGGCAGGAAATGACGAATTCCCGGCAGTACAGAGCGTTGAGCTGGCAGATTCGGTAAAAGCACTGGGTGACTTCAAAGCTGACGACGTGAACCTGTCAGACGTCGCCAAGAACATCCCGGAAGCACAGAAAATCTTCAACGAAGTTGGCTGGAAATAATCCGCAACATCGTCAGCGATTTACCAAGGGCGCGGAGTTTCCGCGTCCTTTCTCGTTTACAAATTCATATTTTTTTAATATTTTTCTCGCAATTGAAATTTCCTCTCTCTTTTGAGCCATGCTTGATAACCTTTCGAACCGCCTCGCCGCACGTCTGAACGAACTCCGCCACGGGCGCGGATGGTCGCTGGATCAACTGGCCGCTCACAGCGGAATCAGTCGGGCCACATTGTCCCGCATGGAGAAAGGAGAGGTCAGCCCCACCGCAGAGAATCTTGGCCGTCTCTGTGCCGCTTTTGACCTGCCAATGTCACGGCTTTTGATGATGGTCGAAGACAGCTTTGACCCCAAAGTGCCATTTGAACGCCAGACCGAATGGCGCGATCCCGCGACGGGCTTTACCCGCCGTTCAGTTTCACCCCCAGCAAACGGTCTGAACGCCGAGGTCGTGGAATGCCACCTGCCGCGTGACACGGTCATCACTTACGAGACGCCACCAAAATCAGGACAGGAACACCATCTGATCCTGATCGATGGCGCGCTGACACTGACTGTTGACGGAACGCCCCATACGCTGAGCGCCGGAGATTGCCTGCGCTATCACCTGTCAGGCCCAACCCGGTTCGAAACCGGCGCATCTCGCGGTGCGCGCTATCTCTTGGTGCTGACATGATCTCGCGTCTGACCGATCTCGATTTCAGCGCGGCAGTTGATGATCTGGCGGAAATCCTCCACGCCTGTGTACATGACGGGGCCAGCATCGGCTTTGTCCTTCCGTTTACCTTGGACGATGCACGGACGTACTGGTTGCAAAACGTTCAGCCTGGACTGAAATCCGGTGCATTGGAGGTGTTTGTCACCCATGACAATCGGAGCATTCAGGGCACGGTGCAACTGATCCCCGCGATCATGCCAAATCAGCCACACCGCGCTGATGTCGCGAAGCTTCTGGTACACCCGAACGCCAGACGGCGTGGTTTGGGCCGCGCCCTGATGGAAGCCCTCTTTCAGCGAACAAAAGAGTTGGAGCGTACGATGCTGGTTCTTGATACGCGCAGTACCGATCCTTCTCGAATGCTCTATCTGGACCTTGGGTTTCAGATCGCAGGGGAAATTCCGAACTACTGCCGGAACCCGTTCGAAACCAAATTGGAACCCACAACTTACATGTATAAAGAGCTGTCAGCCTGACGCCGAACAGCGACCGTTTGACCGTGGATCATGGATTTTTTCCGAGTGGTCCACGCGAAGTCGTGCGAATGGTCCGGGGGCATTCTCATGCCGCGCTTTTGGATTAGAGTCATCGCGGCACACGCTGCAACCAAGCCTGAACGCACCGAAATTCAATCACCCGGCCACCTGAAGGGGTGGCCGGGCAATCAATGAAGTGCCTTGCGTTTAGAAATGCGCTGACTTCGTGCCTGCTGGCTTTTCCATCGGAGGCGCAAATTTGGTCAGGTCGATACCTTTAACGGCCGACTTGTATTCCTCGGCGGTCGGCATCCGGCCCAAAACAGCCGACAGCACCACCACCGGGGTCGATGCCAGAAGGGATTCGCCTTTCTTCTCCGACGCGTCCTCAACAACACGCCCCTGGAACAGACGTGTGGACGTGGCCAGGACAGTGTCGCCCTTTGCGGCTTTTTCCTGGTTGCCCATGCAAAGGTTACATCCCGGACGCTCCAGATACAGGATGTTCTCGTATTCCGTCCGCGCTTTGCTCTTTGGGAACAGATCGTCGAATTCAAAGCCTGAATACTTCTGAAGAATGCTCCACTCGCCTTCTTCTTTCAGCTCATCAATGATATTGTAGGTCGGCGCTGCGACGACCAGCGGGGCCTTGAACTCTACTGTGCCCGTCTCCTGCTCGATGTTTTTCAGCATCTGCGAGACGATGACCAGATCGCCCTTGTGCACCATGCACGATCCAACAAATCCCAGATCGACCTTCTTTTCCCCCTTGTAGTGGGAAACCGGCCGGATCGTGTCATGGGTATAACGCTTGGATACATCCGCGTTGTTGACATCCGGGTCGGCAATCATGGGTTCGCTAATCTCATCCAGATCAACCACCAGCTCGGCAAAGTACTTGGCGTTCTCATCCGGTTTCAGGGCCTGCTTTTCACCCGACTTGATTTCCGCGATCCGCGCGTTGGCCTTGTCGATCAGACCTTGCAGTGTCCGGGCTTCGTTATCCATTCCTTTGTCGATCATGATCTGGATACGGTTTTTTGCAATTTCCAGAGATTCGATCAACGTGTCATCCGCAGAGATGCAGATCGATGCCTTGGCCTTCATTTCGGCTGTCCAGTCGGTGAAGGTAAATGCCTGATCCGCCAGCAACGTTCCGATATGAACTTCGATGATCCGGCCCTGGAACACGTTGTCACCGAATTTCTTGAGCATCTGCGCCTGGGTGGCGTGAACCACATCGCGGAAATCCATGTGATCCGCCATCTGGCCCTTGAAGGTCACCTTGACCGATTCCGGGATCGGCATGGTGGCTTCGCCAGTGGCCAGCGCCAGTGCAACAGTACCCGAATCCGCACCAAATGCGACGCCTTTGGACATACGTGTATGCGAGTCCCCACCGATGATGATTGCCCAGTCATCCACAGTGATGTCGTTCAAGACCTTGTGAATCACGTCTGTCATCGAGTGATAAACACCTTTGGGGTCACGCGCGGTGATCAGGCCGAAGTTGTTCATGAATTTCATCAATTTTGGGATATTTGCCTGCGCTTTGGAATCCCAAACCGAAGCAGTATGACAGCCAGACTGATAGGCACCGTCAACGGTGGGCGATATCACTGTCGCCGCCATCGCTTCCAGTTCCTGCGACGTCATCAGACCGGTGGTGTCCTGCGAACCGACGATGTTGACCTTCACCCGAACGTCCGAGCCCGCATGCAGAACTTTGCCGTCGGCCACGCCAACCGCGTTCTTGTTGAATATCTTTTCAACCGCCGTCAGGCCCTGCCCTTCATGCGAGATCTCCTTGGACGGTGCGAAAGCGGATTTCAGCTCGATACCGAGCGTCGCGGCTGCGAATGTCTGGAGCTTTTTGCCAAAGACAATGGCATAAGATCCTCCGGCCTTTATGAATTCGATCTTTTGCGGCGTGAAGGACGATGACAGGTCGACAAGCTCCTTGTCGCCTTTGTCATTGTACAGCTTTTTGTCCTTGGTGTTGATGGTCAGCACCGTTCCGGTCTCGACGGAATATTTCTGCTCAAGGATTGGATTACCGTCATTGTTCAGGATCGGATTGCCGTCGGCATCCACTTTTTTGACCCAGTTCTTGAGATCGATGCCGATCCCACCGGTCACGCCAACGGTGGTCAGAAAGATCGGTGAAATCCCGTTTGTACCAGCAACAACCGGCGCGATGTTCACGAAAGGCACATAGGGGCTGGCTGGCTTTCCGGTCCACAATGCGACGTTGTTGACTCCGGACATGCGCGACGATCCAACGCCCATCGTCCCTTTTTCAGCCACCAGCATGACGCGTTTATCCGGATGCTGCTTTTGCAAGTTCTGAATCTCGGCCTGTGCTTCAGGTGAGATCATGCACTTGCCGTGCAATTCACGGTCCGACCGCGAATGCGCCTGATTGCCGGGCGACAGAAGGTCAGTCGAGATGTCCCCTTCAGCCGCCACATAGGTCACAACCTTGATTTCTTCTTCGATGTCGGGAAGCCGGATAAGGAACTCGGCCTTGGCATAGCTTTCCAGAATGTCCTTGGCGACGGCGTTCCCGGCCTCAAACGCCGCTTTCAAACGGTCCGTGTCTGCGTCGTACAGGAATACCTGTGTTTTCAGAACTGCCGCCGCCTTCTGCGCAATGTCTGCATCGTCGCCCAGCGCCAGATCAAGCAGAACCTCCACTGATGGGCCGCCCTTCATATGCGACAGCAATTCAAACGCGAAATCCAGCGAGATTTCTTCGACCATCGCGTCACCCAAGATGATCTCTTTCAGAAAGCGTGCCTTTTCACCTGCGGCACTGGTTGTGCCCGGCAGCGTGTTGTAGATTAGGTGGTTCAGTGAATCGGCGCGATGCGCGTTATCCGCATCTTTGATCTGCCCGATGATTTCCTGCAAAAGGGCGCCGTCCTCGATGGGTTTGGGGTGCAGACCCTGTTCTTTGCGCGTTTCGATTTCGTTCAGGTATTCTGTGTAAAGGCTCATGAGGGTTCCGACCATTTAGCTGATGCACCGAGCCGACAAAAGGACCGGCACCTTATGTTTGTATGCGGCGGTATACCAAAACTTGCCGAGATGCAAGATATCGATCTGCGACCCGGTGTCCTGCCCACATGCAACGTCAGCCGAAATGGTCGGCGCAGCGTCGATCACAAGGCTCGATCCCTTACCCCCCGAAAGCCGAAACAAGCTTTTTCGCCAGCGGCAAAGAAGAATAGCCCAACCGTGAAGGTGTAAGCCCCATCCGCACGACAACCATGTCATGCGACGGGAAAATTCCGATGGACTGACCATCATGCCCTTGTAACCAAACCGCGTCCTCAAAGGATGGCAGGTCGCCCGGCGACTTCAGCCAAAGATGACCTTTGGCATATTTCCCGTCAGAAACCGCAACGGGCTCGAACATCCAGTCTACAAAACCTGCGGGCAAGATCCGCGTGCCGTCCCACACCCCCTTTTGCAGCAGAAACTGGCCATACCTCGCCCAGTCACGGGCCGTGGCGTACATATAACTGGACCCGATGAATGTATCGGCGACATCTGTCTCGATGATCGCCGAAGTCATGCCGAGCGGTTCAAAAAGCGCATCCCGAGGATAGCTCAAACCGCCATCGGGCAGCTTGTCCTGCCACACCCGGGACAATGCGGTGGATGTACCAGAGGAATAGTTGAAGTCGGTTCCAATGCCGGCTTCCAGTGCACGGTCAGCAGCGAAACTGGCCATGTCATCGCTGAGATACAGCATCCTGGTCACGTCCGACACGTCTCCGTATTCTTCATTCCATTGCAGACCGCTTGTCATGCCCAGCATGTCGGCAACAGTGATGTCTCGCCTTACATCTTCTGCCCATTCGGGAAAGCTGTCCACGAGGGTGTCCGATACGTTCATCCGGCCCGCGTCAATCAACGTTCCGATCAGCCCCGCAGTGACCGTCTTGGTCATGGACCAGCCCAGCAACGGTGTGTCGGCGTCAAACCCTTCGGCATAGCGTTCGGCCACGATGCGCCCGCCTTGAACCACCACTACGGCGCGGTATCCTTCGCCAAGCAGCTTGTCATCCGACAATACAGCCCGAACTTTTGGATCATCAGACAGCGCAACGTCGGTTCCACTTGGCCAGAGACCTGTCGGCGCGGACTTGGCGGCCTCAAGCCGCTGCTCACTCAGGGATGTACCATGGACGTTGGTGCAACCAAGCCCCTGTCGGAACTGCGACGTGGCGGGCGCGAAGAACCGAAAGAGTCGCGCGCGAACAGTCTGCGCCTCTCGATCAACTTCAATCGAAACGTGTTTGAGCAGCGGATGCCCCGGGGCCTGCACATCCACCGTAAGGACCTCGTCCGGATCACGTCCGGCAATGAAAACGTTCGAACAGACAATCTTGGCCGAGTAATTCGTGCCCACTTTCAGCAAGTCCGGGGGGGCGATCAGCAGATAACCAAGCAAACCCACGATGCCCAGAACCACGACACCTAGACCCGTTTTCAATACCTTCGTGAACATCCGCAGACCTGCCCTGTTGCTGTCTTTTCAGCTCAGGTTAGATACAACCAACTCGGTTTTGCTACCATTCCGTTGCGTATTCTTCCGATGTCGATCGGCAGACCCGGCGTCTTTATCTTCGAACTGCGCCGGTCGCCGCGTTGCTTTGATCTTGCGACTACCAAAAGCTTTGCAATTGCCCGGCAAGACGTTGCCAAATCTGTTCACTGTACTCCGACTGCGGTCCAGCCAAACGGACCATTCTTATTGTCAGCGCCTGTGCAGGCAGAGCTTCTTCAACGCTTACAAGCTGCCCCTGAGCAAGCGGCGTGGCGACCAAAGAATGGGGTAGCCATGCAACGCCGATTTCATTCACGGCATATTGCAGCATCGCCAACGTCAGGGCCGTCTCGGCTTTGGCCATGATTCTGGTTTTGTCGGGCAAACGGGGTGCAATCAATCGGGAAAACACCTGCCCAAGAAATACATCAGGCGGATAGATAATCGCGGGAACAGTCTCACCATCCAATTCCCTGCGCATTGCGGGTGCGCATACCGGGATCAAAGTATCAGCGCCAAGCGTCTTTGCCTCAAATGCATTTTCGAGGTTTTGCATCCTGCCGTCCGAGATCGCGTACATGATCGCGAAATCGACTTCTTTTGAGATCAGTTGCAACAGACACTCGTCCTGATTCCCTGATCGCACTCGAACCGAGATGTCGTCATCTGCGGTCAAAGTGCGGACCACTTTCGGTGAAACGGTTGTCGTGAGTGCATGTTGGCAGACAAAAGACAGAGACTGGCTGGCCTGATCACTCTCGGTTTTCAGGGTATGTCGAAGTTTGTGCAGACGCGCACTCAGCTCGCGCAATTCCGGTTCCAACGCCTGCACACCCGGCATCAGGGATACGGGCTTGCGGCGACGATCAAACAGGGTCGCACCGATACTACCTTCGATGAGCCGCACCCGACGGGTAAAGGCAGATTGGGTCAGCAGCCGTTTTTCCGCGGCGCGTGTCAGCGATCCGCTGTCCAACACGGCCAATATGTCATCGATCCATTCCAGGCGCATGTGTACCAGATACCGCAGCCCCGATTAACATGCAATTGTTGCAACATATTTGCTGAATTTCGAATTAGCAGCGCGGTAATTGAAAGTATAAATTGACGAAAATCAATATTAGGAATTGTGATATGCATCTCGCCCGCTTCCCCCGCCTTCACCTCGCCCATCTTCCGACACCACTTGAACCGATGAAGCGGCTTTCCAAAGAGTTGGGTGTGGAAATCTGGATCAAACGCGACGATTGCACCGGCATGTCAACCGGCGGCAACAAGACCCGCAAGCTGGAATTCCTGATGGCCGAAGCGGAAGCGCAGGGCGCGGACATGGTGATGACGCAAGGTGCCACTCAAACAAACCACGGTCGACAAACCGCAGCATTTGCCGCCAAACTGGGCCTTGAATGCCATATTCTTCTGGAAGACCGCACCGGCTATCAAGATGGCAACTACAATACAAACGGCAATGTCCTGCTGGACCACTTGCACGGCGCGATGACCGAGAAGTTTCCCGGAGGTCACGATATGCCGGGCGAAATGGAAAAGGCTGCCGAGAAGAAACGGGCAGAAGGCCGCAACGTCTATGTCATTCCCGGCGGCGGCTCGAACCCGACCGGGGCGCTTGGCTACGTAAACGCGGCCTTTGAACTGTTGGGGCAGGCCAATGACAGCGGATTGCAGATTGACCGGCTGGTACATGCAACCGGGTCATCCGGTACGCAGGCAGGTTTGGTGACCGGAATGTGCGCCATGAATGCGCAAGTGCCGGTGCTTGGCATCGGGACAAGGGCACCTCAGCCAAAGCAGGAACAGATGGTTTACGACCTCGCCTGCAAGACAGCCGAAAAACTGAGGTGCGCAGGCGTGGTAAAGCGCGAAGATGTCATGGCCAATACCGACTATGTCGGTGAAGGCTATGGACTGCCCACTGAAAGCGGTATCGAAGCGATTCAGATGTTTGCTGAATTGGAAGGTATTCTTCTGGATCCCTGCTACTCGGCCAAGGGCGCTGCGGGCCTGATCGATCTGGCGCGCAAAGGCGAGTTCAAAGATCAGCGGGTCGTTTTCCTTCACACGGGCGGCGCCGCGGCTTTGGCGGGGTATGACTTTGCCTTCGATCACAAAAACCGCTGGGTGAATATCTGAGCAATGATGCTGCGCCCCATCGGCATTCTTGGCGGCATGGGCCCCGAGGCAACGATCCTCCTCCAGCGCAAGCTGGTGGAGGCTGTACCGGTGCGCGATGATCGGGACCACATTCCGCTTCTGATCGACATGAACACACAAGTGCCATCGCGGATCGCTCATCTGATCGAAGGGTCGGGCGAAGATCCGGGGCCGACACTGGCAGCAATGGCGCGTCGCCTTCAGGATGCCGGCGCCGTGGCGCTGGCAATGCCCTGCAACACAGCGCATCACTATGCCAAGGCGGTCACCGATGCCGTGACTGTTCCGCTATTGAATATAGTTGATCTGGCAGCGGATCATGCCCTCCGTGAACTGGGGGCAGGCGGTTGCGTTGGTATGCTCGCTTCTCCTGCAGTGCGCCGTACTTGTCTTTTCGATACAGCACTGCAGGCGCGCGGGCTATCACCTGTTTGGCCAGCAGATGACGACATGATGCTGGCGGCGATCCGCGAGATTAAGGTCAACGGCCCTAGTGACAAGGCGCGCGAGACACTGCGAGCGTCTTCAAAGGCACTGGTCAAGGCGGGGGCGGACTTGCAACTTATCGCTTGCTCCGAGTTTTCTCTCATTGCTGACATCGTCGCGGACGACGCCAAAGCATTGGACACGGTCGATCTACTGGTCCGCGCGATCGTCGGTTTTTCTCAGACGGGCTGCTCTGCGAGTTAGCGTAGGGCTTTTTTCAACGGCAGTCGGTGGGCCCAAAATGGTTTTGTTTGGTCACAAACGCTGCCAAAGCTGGTACGCAATCTGATCCAAGCTGACTGGATTGGAAAAGGCTGAAATCGTCAACGTCGCGCACCATGCATCATCGCCGACCGGCACCAATACCCCCTGATCAAGTTCCTCGGCAATCGCCGTTTCGGGCATCCAGGCAAATCCGCTGCCTGTCATCAATCGTCGTTTGATCGTTTCGACCAGACTATCGACATATATCGTTTCGGTATTCTGGGGTTTCCGGTCAACGGTGTTTTCGACGACCATGCCCAAAAACGACGATCGGTCATAGGCCAGATAGGGGATCGGCGGGCCATCCTGTCTGGATAAATCCCATCCCATTGTCCGTACCGGCTCAACGGCAGCTACGGGTATCAGACGATCCTTCAGCAGATCCTTACGCTCAAACGCGGTTTCGTCGATCATGGGCGAGACAGAGTGGTGATAGTAGCACAGCAGGATATCCACCGCGCCCTCGACCAAGAGATCACAGCAGGTGCTCAGAGAATCAGACAGAACGCGTGTTCGCAGATCCGGGATTTGCTTCTGCAATTCCTCTATGCGGGCCGCCAAAAAATTTACCGCGATGGTGTGTAGAACCGAAAAACGGATGAACCGACTGTCGCCCCGGTCGGCGTCCCGCAGGGATTGGCGGGATTCTGACAGCTGTGAAATCGCCGCCTGAGCAACAGGCAGAAATTGTTTGCCGGCTTCTGTCAGTTGCACCGGATACGTTGCCCGATTGACCAAGGGCAGCCCAACCCAACTCTCCAACGCCTTGATTCTGCGACTGAATGCGGATTGCGTGATGTTACGCTCATCGGATGCACGGGTGAAGTTCAAGGTCCGGGCGAGGCATTCAAAGTCGCGTAGCCAATTCAGATCCAATGAGTATCCCCGCTAGTTAACGAACGTTTTCAACAAGCATACAGGAACTATGCAGAAACAGAATAGTTTGATGAAATGTTCGAATTGGCTCTCTGAAAAGTTCCTGTTCTAGACTTCTGGGTAGGGTCTGGCGGTTGGTCCTCTTTTCAGCCTTCCGTCCGTAGTTGCGGCCAAATGCATGTTGGCACGACCCTATTGCGCAATAGGAAAGTCGAACGACGGAAAAAACGACGCCGAACCACGGCGCATTTCAACAGAGGAGAAGACCATGAGAACCAATCTAAAAACGCTGGGGATGGCTGCTGCGGTCAGCATCTGCGCCGTGCCTGCATTCGCAGCCGAAGAAGTGAAGATCGGCGTGCCATCCTGGACCGGCGCACAGGCCATTGCCCATCTGCTGGGCGCGGTCGTGGAAATGCGCATCGGTGGCAAAGTGGAATATGTGCCCGGCAACAACGCCACGATCTTTCAGGCGATGGATCAGGGCAAGGGCGATATCGATGTGCATCCCGACGTTTGGCTGCCCAACCAGGAAAGCTTCACCAAGAAGTATGTGGACGAAGCCGGCACCGTTACCTTGTCGTCGAACCCCTACGAGGGCAATCAGGGCTTTTGCGTCAGCAAAGACTTTGGTGAAGCCAACAACATCACCGACATCGCTGATCTGGGTCGCCCGGATGTAGCCGCATTGATGGACAGTGACGGCAATGGCAAAGGTGAAATGTGGATTGGCGCGCCGGGTTGGGCTTCGGCCAATGTGAACGAAGTCAAAACTCGCGACTATGGTCTGCTTGATTTCATCGAGCCGGTACGTGCCGAGGAAAGCGTGAAGACCGCGCGGATCAAGGACAGCATAGCCAAGGGTGAAGGATACGCCTTCTATTGCTACAAGCCGCATGCGGTCTGGTACATGTTCGACGTTCAGATGTTGACCGAGCCGACATTTGACCCGGCAAAATACGTGATGGTCCAGCCGTCTGATGATCCGGACTGGTACAACAAATCCAGTGTTGCGACCAAGGACGCGCTCAAGAACGTGCAGATTGCATGGTCCAACACGCTGCCAGAGCGCTCTCCGGCGATTGCTGATTTCTTCACGAATTTCGCGCTGACAGCAGATGATGTGAGCGGGTTCGCCTATGAGATCAGCGGCAAGGGCCGGGATCCGGCAGAGGTTGCCCGTGAATGGGTCGAAGCGAACCCGGATCGTGTCGACGCCTGGCTGGGTCTCTGATCTCACGTCCAGAAACAGGGTGGCGGCGATTGGCGGCGCCGCCCAAATGCGCACCTCTGGGGGACCTATGAGCGACGATACCGTTATTGAAATCTCGAATGTCTGGAAGATATTCGGGAGCAGGCCAGAGGTGGCGCTGCAGGCGATCCGCGACCGCGGGTTGGACAAGGCCCAAGTGCTGGCTGAATACAACTGCGTTGTCGGCGTGGCGGATGTCAGCCTGTCGGTCAATCGGGGCGAGATATTCTGCATCATGGGCCTGTCAGGCAGCGGAAAATCCACTCTGGTCCGCCACTTCAACAGGTTGTTGGAGCCTACCGCCGGCAAGATCGAGATCGAGGGCACTGACGTGATGGCTCTGGGTCCGAAAGAGCTCCAGCAGTTTCGCAACAACAAGATCGGTATGGTTTTTCAGAACTTTGCGCTGATGCCGCATCGATCTGTGCTGGACAATGTCGCGATGCCGCTGGAAATCCGGCAGGTCAGCAAGAATGAACGCATGCGTCAGGCCGCCGCTATTCTGGATATCGTCGAACTCGGAGCCTGGGGATCGAAATTCGCACACGAGCTGTCCGGTGGTATGCAGCAACGTGTGGGCCTTGCCCGGGCACTGGCGGCGAACCCGGATGTGTTGTTAATGGACGAACCGTTCTCGGCGCTGGACCCATTGATCCGGCGGCAGTTGCAGGATGAGTTCATCCGACTGAGCAAAATCCTGAAAAAGACGACGATCTTCATCACCCACGACCTGGATGAAGCAGTTCGCATCGGGAACCGGATCGCGATCATGCGCGACGGCAAGGTGGTGCAGATCGGGACGGCCGAAGACATCGTCATGAACCCCGCCGACGACTATGTGGCCGATTTCGTTGCGGGCATATCGCGGCTCAAAGTGGTGCGCGCCCATGCGGTCATGCGGCCCATACCAGAGCATGTTGTGACCCATGGGCCGCTATCGGCAGATGCCCCACGTGTAAATGAGAGTGAGAACCTGAGCACGCTGATCAATCTGGCAATCGACAACGACAGCGCAATCCTAGTGGAGGACGGCGGCGCGGATGTTGGCGTCATAACCCGTGCCGATCTGTTGCGCACCGTGATCGAAGGGACCGAAGTATCATGAGCACATCTGATGTGAACCCGCTGGAAGATACCGAAAGCGAAGCTGCTTTGGCGTATGCCGAAGAGCGGCGCAAGAACATTCGGGCATTTGTACGCACCAGCCCCGACTACTACATCCGCAACTTCGACAAGATCGGCGCGTCGTCCCGCTTTACACCAACCTTCAATCTGATGGCCGGATTATTTGGTCCGGTCTGGTTCGGTGCCCGGGGCTTGTGGTCATGGGCGCTTCCATTTCTGATCCTCGAAACAATAGCCTATGTGCAGATCGCGCGAGGGATGTTCGGCGATCTGGCGGCCGAGGCTATGGAACGCATCGCTTCTATTGAAGGGACGCTTGAACTGCGCCGTCAGCAGTTGGCCGCTGCCATTGAAAACAATTCGGACAAGATCGATGTCTATCAGCGAACGGTGGATTCGCTTGAGGAAAACATAGGCGGCATCCGCGCTGAAGCCGAGGCGATGGCCGCCGAGGGCCCGTACATTGTTTTGACCGGCCTGATCATTCTGATCATCGTCAAGCTTGTTCAGTCACAGGTGGCAAACTGGGCGCTCGAGGCGCGTTTCTCGGAGTGGTTGTCAGATCGCTCAATCCGATCAGCAATGCCGTTATCGCAGATCGTGTTCAGCGCGGTATTCATGGCGCTGATCGTTGCTGCGGCGATGATGCATTACAGCTTTCCGGGGCGTTTCTCGTTGCTCAGCCATTTCCCGACGGACCCCAACATCCGCCTGACCAGCATCACTTGGGTGGAAGACTTCATCGCCTGGTGCGTGCGCAACAGCGAAGCGTTCTTTGACGGGCTGACATTCGGTATCCGTACCCTGCTGGACGCGCTTGAGGTCATATTGGTACAGACTCCGTGGATCGTGATCGCCAGTCTCATCATTCTGCTGACATGGCTGACTGCGGGCGTCAGCACGGCAATCTACTCGGGCGCATTTCTGGCCTATATGGGGCTGTTGGGCTTCTGGGAGGGCGCAATGACCACACTGGCCTTGTTGGGGACAGCGGCGTGCCTGTCGATTGTCATCGGAATTCCATTGGGCATGTTCGCGGCGCGTCGGCCACGGTTTTACGCTTTCATCCAGCCGATCATGGACTTCATGCAAACCATGCCCGCCTTTGTTTTCATGGTCCCCGTGATCGCGTTTTTTGGTGTTGGCAAACCAGCGGCGGTCGTGGTCACGATGATTTTCGGCGGCACACCAGTGGTGCGCCTGACCGTTCTGGGCTTGCGCGGAGTACCCGAAAGTGTGCGTGAAGCAGCGATCAGTTTTGGCGCCAACAAATGGTATCTGCTCACCAAGGTCGACTTGCCGCTGGCAAGCCCGTCGATCCGGGCGGGGATCAACCAGACAATCATGCTGTCATTGGCAATGGTTGTGGTCGCGTCGCTGATCGGTGCCAAAGGGCTGGGCGAAGACGTTCTGGAGGCGTTGCAGTACGCGAATGTTGGCCAGGGTATCCTTGCAGGGTTCTCAATTCTGTTCTGTGCGATGATTCTGGATCGGATTGTGCAGGGCGGCCGGAAATGACACCCATAGTATTTGTCCATGGGTTTCTGGGCGGCAGTCGGCAATGGCAGCGGCAGGTCGAGGCCCTGGAAGGTTACGATGTGATCACGCTGGATTTGCCGGGTTTTGGTGAAAATACTCACCGCGATGCATTCTGCAGTATCTCGGGCTTCGCGGACTGGGCGTTGAATGAATTGAAGTTGCGCAACATCGAGAAATTCCATCTGGTTGGTCACTCGATGGGTGGAATGGTCGCGCAGGAAATGGTTGCCCGTGCGCCCAAGCGTGTTGACCGTTTGGTTCTTTATGGCACCGGGTCCGTAGGAGTGCTGCCCGGGCGGTTTGAGACCATTGATACCTCGAAAACCCGTGCCTGTGCAGACGGACCGAAAGTGACGGCGCGGCGAATTGCGGCAACCTGGTTTCTAGAGCGCGAAAAGGCGATGGAATATGAACTTTGCGCCACGATAGCGCAGAAAAGCAATCTGAAAGCCATGCTCACTGGTTTGGACGCGATGAATTCCTGGAGCGGCGCTGAAAACCTGTCAGCAATCAAGACCCCGACACTGGTTATGTGGGGGGATCGGGATCGTACCTACCCATGGAGTCAGACAGAACAGTTGTGGCAATCTATCCCGAATGCAAATCTCGCGGTGATTCCGAACTCTGCACATGCGACGCATCTGGAGAAAGTCGAACTGTTTAACGGGGTATTGCGGGATTTCCTTGATGCCTGATGAATTGCGCCAATCAAATGAACCGGACAGTTGACGCCATCCTGCGGATAACCGATTGATTTATATGGTCGAACGCCATGGTCTGCCAGATCAATCCATTGATCGGCAGGCTTTTCCGTATCAGCGCGTCGCTGCAAGACCACCAGTTCGCGACCCTGTATTCAGCAGGGCCCAAATACGCATGCGTTCCTGCCGTCACGCAGGGTTGGTGGAAAGAGTTTCCTTCGCGCCATTTGTGCAACAAAGCCGACAGCATTGCGCAGGCGATCAGATTTGCAATACACGAACGTCCTGCATGGACCGGATCGTGGCCAGATCCTGCTCGTAAAGATCTGTAAACGCTTCAACTATGTCGGCATTCCAACCCGGCATATCGAGCTCTTCTTCGATCTGCTCCAGACGGGCGTATTCGTCCAAAATATTTGCCATCTCTTCACGTCGGCTGGTCCGGTCAAGGGCGTCCCCTTTTCTCACGATGTCCAATACATGTCGTTGACCGGCCTCCGTCAAAAGTGAAGACAGGAATGCATATTCTTCATGAAGTGGAGCCTCGTCAGGCAATCCGGATATAGCGCGGATAATATCTCCCCAAATAAGCGGGGAATTCTCGTGTTCCCACAAGGTGAGTTGAACCTGCGGGGCAAGATCCAGCAGGTCTTCGACCATACCAAGCCAACTGAGGCAGCTTAAATCGGTGCTGGCCAGTATGTCCTGACGATGATCTTCATGGATCGACGTAAGGATCTTTGGAATAAAAACCACGGGATTTACCAGCCCTGCAAATACTTCAACCTGCGCGCCGTCCAGCAGAGATTCTGTGTAAGCCGTTCTTTTCCCCGCAAACGGATAGATCTGCCCGTGTTGCAGCGCGGTGCGTCTGGGGCCAAAGAATTTGTCGCTCGACAAAATCACGCGGTCCAGGTTGGGATTGCCGGTTACAAGCTCCGCCAAGCTGTTTGGTGTTTCTGCATCAGGTTGACCTTGCAAGATCGAGTCAGACACAACTTTGACGAATTGCCGGGACCGACGCGGCCCCAGAACAGCCGTTCGGTAATCCGCCAATATCCGCCTGTTCGCGCCAAGCGAGGACATCACCAGCCCTTCATCCGAAAAGGCAACACCAGCGTGGATAGCAACCTGCATCTTGTTTCCCTTAACCCTGGCTTTTCTGTATAGCCGCGTTCGCCACCTCTCGCGAGATCTCTGCTGCGAATGAGCCCAGCGTTTTTGCACGTTCTCAGGAAATCGGGCAATGTCTAAGTTAGGGGTAAAATTCAGACTTGCAGTCCACCGCCAGAGGAAGTAATCGACAGCCAGTGCCCCTATAGCTCAGCTGGTAGAGCAACTGATTTGTAATCAGTAGGTCCGCGGTTCGAGTCCGTGTGGGGGCACCATCATATCAATAACTTAGCCTGTATATACACTGGCCATGCACCGCCCTGTGCTACCCTCGTGCTACCTATGTGCGTTGCGAAACCCAGATTGGATAAACTGCGCGCGCATTGAAAACCCAGTTTCTCCAATCTGGCAGAGCCAAAAATAGCCAGAGAAAAAAGACAACTTGATTTGAAACTTGGCAGGTTTCGCCAACTGCATACTATACGCTAGCTCAATCAAATCCCTTGCTGGCCATACGCCATGCAATGTCAGTTTGCTATGCGCCTTCGGTTGGGGCAGAGCTGGCTTACGTTTGGGGCTTCTTGAATTTTGTTACAATCTTCCACGGTGAACGGGTTCTTTCGCCTTGTGTATGGGGCGGGGGGTCAAAAACTTTGATACCGGGTTAGTGACTTTACCCAAACACTGGATACTTCTCGCGCGGGCTAGGTTTACGTTGCGTCAGTACTTCCACTAGGCAATTAGGCATCGGCTGGAACTTGCAACTGGATGTTAGCTTCGGACTGGGTTACTCACTTTGCCAACAACCTTGCAAAAGAAAAAGGGTGAGCAATGGCGTTGAGGGACCGAGCATACACTGTATTGATTACCGATGTAGACAACACATTGTTTGACTGGTTTCACGTCTGGCACGCCACTTTTCGCGCTATGCTGGATCAGATTATTGCCATATCAGGTTTCAGTGAAGCGGAGTTGCTTCCAGAAATTCGCAAAATCCACCAGCAACACGGCACGTCAGAGTATGCGTTTTTGATCGAAGCCATGCCCTCGCTGCGCCGACGTTTTCCTCACGACAATCTCTTAGAGGTCTTTAAACCTGCAATTGAGGCCTTCAGGTTCGTGCGCCGCAGAGAATTGAAGCTCTATGACGGGGTTGCGGACACTCTGAGAAAACTCAAGGAACAGGGCGTTCTGATTGTCGCTTACACTGAAAGCCAATCATTTTATACATCTTATCGCTTTCGAAAGCTGAACCTAGATGGTCTTGTTGATTATCTTTATTCGCCCCCGGATCATGACTTTCCAGAAGGTCAATCTCTGCTTTCAATTAGATCCAAACCCGCGAGCGAATACAGTTTATCGCACACTGTGCATAGGAATACTCCAAAGGATGAGTTGAAACCAAACCCTGAGCTTCTTCTCGACATCATTGAGACGTTGGGTGCCCGCAAGCAGGACGTGTTGTATGTTGGTGATAGTAGGGTGAAGGATGTTGCGATGGCCCAGGACGCTGGGGTCAGCGATGTTTTGGCTGAATATGGCAGTTCTCACCTGAAGGAGGAATACCAATTACTGGTCAATGTAACGCACTGGACTGATGAAGATGTGCAACGCGAGAAATTAATTGGAGATCGTGAGGTGTCCCCCACCCACACGCTCAAGAATTCGTACTCCGAATTGCTGCAGCTTTTTCAATTTGAAGAATTCAGGATGAACAAATGACCAAAGACATTGATGACAAAGACCTCGAAATCTGGAAAACGGTAGTGAGCGTCCAGATGCATTTTAATGATCTGGAACTTAGAATTCGAAATTTTGCAATATTATCTTTGGGTGCAACATTGACCGTCGCAGGTTACTCTTTAAGGGTTGGGAACAATGTAGTGCTTATGGGCAAGGATGTCCCGTTTGCGTCGATAGCTTTGACAATCGGGACAATTGTTTGGCTTTGCTTCTGGTTCATGGATCGCCATTGGTATCACAGACTTCTTTTAGGCTCTGTGTATCACGGTATCGACATCGAAACACGTTACGCGAAGATGAGACCTTCGTTGAGCTTGTCTGCTTCAATCAAGAAACAAAGTCCAAACGAATTATTCGGTAGAGAATTGCGATCAAAGCACCGCCTTGATATTTTTTACTGGATAGTAGCGATTGTTCTACTGGTGGCGGCGCTTGCGCTGATTTCTGTCAGTTTCGCCGTTTTTGTCGCAATTATTTCAATTGCCATTGGTTTAATTTACCTCTTTTTTGGTATGGGCTTCTTAAAAAAAGAAAATGCTGTTTCCTCAGGCAGTTGACATGGTGCAGCTGGCGTCAAGGCTACCCACAACGGATGAAGTTGCGGCGAAGCAGATAAGTGCAACAGCTGTATGTTTCACGGTTCCTTATTTCGCCAATCAAGATTTGCCTATCGGCAGTAGTTGGCCTGAGCCAACCGTGACCGAGCAGCCCGAGTTTCATATTTCTTGTACCGACCGCCTGAATACCGTGCGCAGTCAAGCGCGTAACCATTGGCAATCAATACAGCGGCCACATCTTCACTGTTCGCGTAGCAGACCCCGATCATGCGGTCATACGACCTTTCACCATTGAGTTCGCAGGTGACGTTTTTGCGGTGTACGATCTTGGACGTTGCAGCCTTGGCCTGTTGGCCTGCCTGTGTGCCTAGTTCCATGGCGTCAACGCCGTTAAGCCGGACTTTGACACCTGCAACCAGGATTGTGTCGCCGTCGATAGCTCGGGCTTTGCCTTCGATTGTTTGGCCAGCGGTGGCCATATTGCCTACCATCAGGGCAGCCGAAACTATTAACCAGAACGACTTCTTCACGTCGAACTTCCTATTCATAAGGCCAACGCTCTACGTTAATGGCAGTGATACGGTTTTTTGCCAGCATGACAGCACTGACCCTGCGGACTGTCTTTGCGGCACCCGCCACCGTGGGCCACATCTCTTGTTATGGAGAATGTAGGCTGGACCGGCTGTTTTGCATAAGCAGGCACGGCGAAGATCATGGTTGCAGTGCTGAATACTGTGAACAAGCTTTTCATGTGAACAGTCTCCAAAATCCAATATATTACATCGGTTTAAATGGTGACTGTTTATCTATGCTGCTTGCTTTAGTCGGTCAGTGTTTTTCGATTTTCTGCCATATCTTAAATAGCGGTTCACATATTGAACGTCTTCTTTCGCAGGCAGCCGACGTAAAATGCAAACTGTACAACGACCGATTTGCGGCTAGAGCAGACCTCCTTTTTTTGATGATGCAGAATGTAAGATGTTAGGCTATTTCGCTGTTCGAGGTTGCACAGCGCGAAAAATTTTTGGCCTTTCGGCCGCGCGGCTCCAGCACAATTGCGGAGTCGTGCTGGAAAGTTGAGGCCCTTGCTCTCCCTAAAATTGGCAAATGTACAAAACAATTTGACCGAATTTCGCATTCGGTAAGTGTCGACGAAGACTATGTCTCCTGCGTCAAACGTAGTTTTGCAGTGTCATAAAAGACGCCATCCGTAGGGCAGCCCGAACTTAGTTCGCAGCCCTGCTTGAGGACCTTGTGAAATCAGCGTTAGTTAATGTCGAAGGCGCGATTTCGGCCGCGCTGCTAAGACCAAAGAAAAAAGGAGTTTTGAACTTATGCGCATTATATCATTAATATCTGCTTGTCTCATCTCCACCGCGGCATCTGCAGAGTACATTCGGGGCAGTGACTATGGATTCAAGCTTTGGGAAGGTGCAGCATACACCGACGACGAGAGCGGTCAGTTCTCCCATTGCGTAGTTTCAGCGCCATACAAATCAGGTGATACCCTTCTAATTTCTTTTTCGAAGGATAAAACTTTGATAGTCGGCGTTGCAAACGACGATTTCAATTTTGACATCAATAAAAATATTCCCGTTACGATCTACGTGGATCGTAGGCAACCAATTTATGCAACGGCAATTCCTGTTTCATCGACAATGGTTACGCTGTCGATGCCGAACTTTGACCAGGCGATGCACTACATTCAGATGGGTCGAACTATGAAGATCGACGGCCGTCAATTCTCAGGTATTTATGACCTCACTGGTACAAAGGTGGCGCTGGAGCGAACTTATAGCTGTGCAGCTAGCTACTATGACTACGCAAGCGCACCGGTCCAACCGGACGCACCGGTCCAGCAGGAAGGATTGAGCAAAACCGCGCTGTTTCAAGTGGCCACCAATATGATCACTTCGATTGACGTGTCAGATGCTAAATATTTGAGCGAAGCAGAAATAGAAAACTTGGGCTTTGGGGCGGCCTCGGTGTTTTGGCAGTCTGACGATCTTGGAATCCTGGCTGGCACACTAACGGCGCACCGACCGACTGGAGACTTAAGGGCAACTGATAGTCAGGATCTGGCGCTAATGTCGGATTTTTGCGAAGGCGATTTTGCCAGTTCATCGCAGAAGGTCTCGCATGTTGAAGGTGTAAGTCAGCGTGAACTGCGTGGAATTTGCCGTTTGGATGACAGTGAGACGCAAATAATCACGACAAAAACTGATATTGGTGAGCACACGCTCTACAATATTGTTTTTTTCCTCAACACTGAGAAGGCTGGCGAGGTGAAACGTGCAGAAGCGACCGGCAACATTGCAATCCACGCTGCCAGCTACGCCATTGAGTGATCTAGTTAAAGGCACCTCTTATAGCCTTAGTGGCGAGTCATAAACCAATTGGGGAATGCGTTGACTGTCCCCAATTGTGTATTGACGGTCGCGCGCTCTGTTTTGAATAAGCGGTCCTTTTTGTCGTGGTTGAAAGTCTTTACGTGATGCTTCTTTCCTTGGCGCATATTTCACCGGAAGAATGCCCCCTTTGCAAGTTGTTCGTGAAAGCCCAAAGGGCCAGAACGATCCCACTTGCTCCAATATTCACTCCCTTGTTCAGGCGTTCTGATTACTAAGTTGTCGGGAAACCTAAAAATGCAAATTCATCAGAGAGACGGCTGGGCTATGAGATCCCAATTTGGTCGTTGGCGACGTTGGCGACGTTGGCGACGTTGGGGAAAGTGGGGAGATCAGTGCCGTAACGAAAGCCGGGTCAGTTTGCAGTTCTCAAACTGATGACCGGTGAGGATACGTTAGCCTGTGAGAAACTTGCAGTCCGCGGAGTGCAGTTGTCAGGAAAACTTTCGACTACTGAACTGGCAAAGACAGCTTCGCACGCAGCCTATCTAGGTTAAAATTGGCATCCATTTCACGAAAGAGCGGAATATTCCTACCTCGTACGTGAAGGCAGGGTTGCTCACATTCCTCTGATTGCCCGACGAACCAAAAACCGAGGCGATCTTGCGTCAGCACGGTCGTTTCTTGAACATAGTCGGGAAGGGGTAGCCATCCAAGGAAGAGACCGGTTTGTGCATCGAGTACGTGTACCTTGTCGTAGCCATATGCGGCGACTAATCCCGCGGTTGCGGAAACAGCAAGATTTGGTGTCCAAGGTTCCCCGAAGTAGGGAGAGAGCACGAGTGGTGGTGCATCACCTTCAGCAAGTTCCGTTGTCCAAGATGCGATACCACTTTCAATTGCTACCGCTGATACCGAAATTGCTTTCGACGGCAACCGTAAGAGCTGTTCTACATCGTATAGATCGACAGAACCATAAAGGTGTGAGGGTGGTTCATCTTGCGTAATTACGACAACAGTGTCGTCGTTCAAGAAGCGGCCAGCAAGAAACCTATTTCCATCTGGTGGACTTATTTGTCCTTCACGTTCACAGCCTCCCATGCCCACACACTCGAAAATGAATGCTTGCCTGGTGGAAACGGCAAGCATTTTGCTTGCTTCAGAAGTGAGGTCACCATCAATAATGTCGGCATCTGGTTTTCCCCGAATTGGCACACTGGAAAAAGCGATTAGATCTTCTTCAATAGAAAAGGCTTCTATTCCTTCTTGGTTATCTCCCCCGCTCAGAGCGAGCAAAAAACTTCCGTCATCCGAGAAAATTGGCAGAGTTCGGTTGTAGAAATACTGTTCATTGGTATTACCAGTAAGGTATGCGCAGCGTGGCATATTGGGGCTTATTTGCACGCACGAATATTCTGATCGCCCCGCATTCCCGATGTTTTCAACCGTCAACGCTACTAGCTTGTCCCCTTTTTTGACAAGTTCGCTGTAATACCACAGAGGGTGGTTTTGGAACCACGGATCCTCAGCCCCCTGTTTAATGTAATCGGCGTGGTTTTCTATTTGAGGGTAGTGCTTAATTACTTCCCAATCATCGTTAGAGTCTGACATCCATCGCTCTTCGTTGGCCCTTGCCCAAGCTAGCATATTAGCCAGGATTTTTGTCTCGTCAGATTTGAGTTGATCAACGGCCTTTGGGTTAGGCATTCCCTCTGATGGAATGCCTTCGCCAGCCGTACTGTCTGGTTCATATTTGGTTTTCAACGAGGGGTATTTAAGTGTTGAAACAGGCTCGAATTGAGGGTCTGGCCCGATAGAATCTGGGACGTGCCAGACTTCGTGAGCGTCGATGCTGAAGAAATCGTAGACACCCAATAGCGCGCGCAACTGTTCTCGAACTGCTTCGGCTTCTGCCTCTTGCATCGCAAAATATGTTTCTTCATCAGGGTAACTGTCTTGATTGGCTTCCTTTTTTTCCAGATGCATCCAATATTCTTTCGAATTTGAAGTTAAAGGAATTGTTTTTACCACCTCATATGTAGACCCTCCGGTCGGCCCGTAGTGAGTTCCGAGCAGCAAAGCTGTTTCGCCGTCACTGCTCACGTGAATAGTCGGTTCCGAGTTGATGCGTGTATCAGCCTCGTAAATTCGCGTACCCATGTGCCACACGGACAAAAGCCCTGTTTCTGATAGGTTAATTTGGGTGGAGTTATCGTAGGTTCTTGCAGCATAGACTGCCGCCCAGTCTTCCAATTTTTTGATTGTATTTCTCTCAGAAAGGTACGTCGAGCCTAGCCACACAAAGGTTTTACCCTCAAATTCTCTTAGCAAGTTTTCAGGCGACTCTAGTTGAACTGCCATAGCAGTTGCTCGCCTGGCAGCCATTTTTGGATCTATCCATCCGTTCCAATTCTCGGGCGCTCGAAACTCTGCCCGATGCGTCTCTATGAGGCTCCAAGCATCAAGGAACACTCGTAGTGCCCCTATGGTGTCGCCTGCTCGATAAAGGTTGGCACCTAGATGAGAAGTTGCCTTAATTGTTTCAATTGAAAGCTCATTCGCTCGTGCGACTGCAAGTTTCTCGTTCTGTGATGCGTCCAACCAAAGATAAGCAAAGACCCCGCCAATGACTGAAACAATGATGCCATAGATAGACACCGTAAAGGCTGCACCGTTCTCTCCAAGTGTTCGAATAACCCTCTCCGATAACGAAGGAGATGCAGGACGACTATCATGTCGTGCAATTGGAGCGTCTTCTAAAAGCAACGGTGCCCAGTGTTTCCTCATGAAATGATTGTCGTCATCCTTCCCTAAGAAGTAGCCGCTATGGCCAAGATCAAAGTATCGATTCTGAAATCTTGAACTTTGAAAGCCGTGAAGTCCAAGACGACCAGCCATTCCAACACCAAAAACTAGAAGGGTTAGCAGAAGCACTCCGTCGCGAGTTCCGCATTCGTTAATAATCCGCTGGACAGGCCGGTTTTCACCGCAAATTTTCGAAATGTTAGTATCAGGCGACAACACGCTTCCACAAAGGACTAGCGAATTTATCCTGACATTCTCCTGAGACTCTTCATGCAACAACGCGTTAGTGGCGAGGTATGTACCAAAACTGTGCGCTACGATGTCAACGCGGTCGTATTTTGAGAGTTCCAAGCCATGAAGCAGCTGAGATCGAAACCGTGCAACGGCAATCTTTCGAAGAAATGGAACGATAAACGAAAACAGCGTGAAGAAACCATACGTATAATTTAGAAAATCAAATTCGATTTCTTTCGCATCCGCGTCGCTTTCGAGGATTTTTTCTAGCCTATCTTGCCACCGACCGTATGTTCTGATGCCGTGCACAGTAATGATCGCGTGCTTTTTCATCCTGAACGACCTCATTGCTTTGTCCAGTTCGGAGACTAGCAAGTATTAGATTTTTGGTCTATTTGGACGGTGAGTGCAGGAATTTGAATCGCTCCGGACGATCTTTCACCAAGCTTATACCAACGTTCCATTTCAATAGTTACATCGCCTGTGCATGCGACTTTTAGGCTCCAAGCCGTATCTCAAAACTCAGAGTACGGTCATTTTGAAGCGCCCTTGAAGACGCTGGAGCCAACAGCGACGTTGCTCGCAATTTACGTATAGTCATTTCGATTGTTTGTATGGGATAAGTTGGAATGAGTTAGTGAGGGTTGGAAAAGGCCGACGGCTTTGTTCGGATTTGTGTCTCAAGGCCCAGCGCTTTGCTTATCAACAAGTTCACCAACTTCTGAGTGATCAAGTTAACCAGACGATTGCTGCGGTTTGGCCGGGCAACAGTTTAGACACACATTTACTTGAGCCAGTTGAACCAATGAGTGCTTGTTTCGGCCCCAGCGCGCTACTTCGCCCTGGGCCAGCGCCAAAATCATCCTGCGACCAAAACTTTCGGTAAGATTAACGCCATCTTGTATCTTGCTCCCTGTTACGTACTTCAAAGACAGACGAAGGAGACCAAAATGACAATGCCAACTGAAGAACACTTCGAGATTGAGAGAGCCATTGAGGCCTATTTTCGAGAGCAATGTTCACTGCAAGAGCGGATCGCTGCTGAGTTGGTAACAGTCAGTAAGCAGCAAAAGGCGCTACTGGCGATCTTTGGTCAGGCATCTGAGAAACTAGGGAAAAGCAGATGATTGGATTGCTGCGTGGTTTGATGGGGATGGGGGTCGTCATGACAGTGAACCTTAATAGTCGTTTGAGTGAGTCACTAAGAGGGGCGGGGGGCCGGAAAGTACCGGCCCGAAGTGCCGCAAATAGAGCGGCTGCGATTGGGATGCTGACGGCTTGGGCCATGATGGCGCGGGCCAAGCAGGACGTTGCGTTTTACAGCCGAATGGGGATGTAGAATTAGGGATTCATGGCGTCGTTGATAATCTTGTCAATGTCGATGCCATCATTGGCCAGCCCTGAGTTTTCGGGGTTCCAGCGGTCGCCCATTTCTTCGAGCAGCTCAACCATGCGTTTCCCTGTTATCGCTTGCGCTGCTTTCCACCAAGCGGATGAACAGCGGCCAAGGTGAGCAATGGAATCTTCGATTTCTGAGAGGGGTTTTTGATAGGTCATTTTGCGGTCCTCCTTGTTTTACCTGACAGGCAAATGGGAGGGTAAATGCAAGGAAACGTAAAAAAGGGGGCTGACTGCCCCCGGCGCTGTTGGGACTCCATCGTGAACATTCCGCTCAGAAAAGAAGGAGCTTGAATTCGGGATGATTTCTGACATTTGCAAAATGCCGGGGTTGGCGAGACATTTGCCCTGCCTCGGGAATGCCCCCAGCAATGAGCCAAAGCTGGGGGGTAAGGCATCACATGCCTTTCATTTTGAAAGTATGATCGTGATGCTCAGATCCGTCGGCCAACGGCTCTAGAAGGCTGCATTTCTTAGCATACAGGCGGCGTAAATGGCGCTCACTGTAAAAGAGGTCGGTCCATCCGGAGGCTTCCTCGGTGGCGTCAAATGCCTTCGCAATCTCGTCATCGATATTGTCGAGGTCTAGTAGATCGTATTGATATTCACACATATTTGCTCCTGGTTTTGTGGGAATGTGGTGGGCTGCACGCGATGATTTTCTAGTTTCTGGTAAGGCTGCGGGAGATTGTGAATCTGCCCTTGCGTGCATGGTTGCCTTCGATTGTGCCTTGGGGGGCATCGTAGGTTCTGCGTGAAAGGCGGCCGCCGAACTCCCGCCCTCTCTCGGGTTTTCGAACGTTGTCCACAAGCCGACCTCGAAAAACTCTTTGGGAAGGCTCAGATTTTCCGCAGTATGCGGCTATCCAATAGCCGGGGAATGGGGCGTTCCCCTTGGGGCATTCCATTCGGGGTGAAGGGGCGAGTGTTTACGGCGGCGATGAGCGTATTGAACAGGTCCGTGAGTGGCTGGTGAAGGCAGGGCTTTAAGCCAGAAAAACACTTCAGACAGCCTCAGGGAGTCCCTCAGGGCGCGCGTTGAAGGGCGTAAGGGTGACGAGCCTCTGTTCCCTTCTCTTGGCCGTGACGGAGGCCCTACGGCTGCCTCTGCGGCGCTGATGAAAGCGGTCAGGAAGAACACTGACGACAAGCGCATGAAGGTCCACGGACTGCGCCACAGGGCGAGCGACAAACTGAGAGACGCAGGGGCACCTGTTGAAGTTCGTCACGGGTACCTAGGGCATTCTGTTCAATCGGTTGCTGAGAATACTTATGGTGGACGTGAGGCGCGGCTTAGAGAGTTCGCTAGGTGGGGCGTGAAGGCTGGGCTCTAGGCTAAGCACAGTTCAAGAAAAGGTGTGGTAAAATGTTTGAAGTTGATCCGTGCCGCCCTGTGTGGACATGGCATAGATACCCAGAAATGTCGGCGAATCTTTGACAAACTTTATTTGTACCCCGAAGTTCTCCGAATTGCTGATTGCACGCGCTTGATCACTAGTTATTCTTGCAAAAACATGAACGTCGGTTCCGTACGAAAACCGTGAACACGCCTTTGAGATATCAAAATTTTGTTCTTCTCCGTTCACGGTTATCTCTACTACGCCAAAACTCGTCAGTTCATCGTGTCGGTTTTGCGCTTCAATCACTGCCCAGAAAAAGAAACCAGCGTTTTTGGTGAAACCCAACATGACCTTGTGACGGCCATAGATGGAGTCTCGTTCACCGCGCACGTAGATCATATTACCTCGCGCTTGGACATCCCAAGAAACGTCTGTTTGTCCACCAGTTACAACCCGAAGTTCTTTCAGTCGTTCCTCGCCAATAAGGTAAATGTCCTTGGCGTCCGTTGCGGAAGACAGTTCTAGAAACTCAGGCGAAATACCCATGTCGCTTACGTAAGAGGCAATCCTTGCAGACAAGATTTGGGACAGACCTGCGTTTTCTGGAAAGGGGTTCTTAAGTGAGAATTGATGCACCCCAAACTCGCTTCCGTTAGAAAAGTATCTGAGACGCCCACCAAGGTAAATCATGGTTGCCGCGCTCATACATTTCCCAGCTACTCGTTTTCGCGGTACCAGCGGGTTTGTTGGGTCAGGTTCTTCCAGAAAGAAACAACCTATGTCAGTCCAAAGCCCGTACTCACGTATCCTTCTGCCAATGCCGATTGCCGCTTCCAAGTCGCCACCTAAGGAATCGATGTAGATGGTCATGTGTGAGGGTGGGCTGTGCGTGTCTAGGAACTCTGAGAACTTGCTATCATCGCCATATTTGATGGGACCGATGGCATTGATGCAGAAGAACCCGCCCAACATCTTTTCGAGTTCATTTTGGGGTTCTGTATAGTGAAAATCCATGCACAAATTTGCTCTCTAATTTATGAAGACAATAGCCTAAGGGTACTAAGCACTACAGTACGGCACACGTAGAAATTGCAACCTTAGCCACTTTATTCATTCGATCAGATAGAGATCGCTAGCGCAGATTTCTACCGAGAAAGTCTAAAGAGAAACCCATTACCTGAACTCAAGTAGGCATCGCGAGGGATGAATGCCTTCGTCGAAAGCAAGTTTTCGGCAACGTTGGCATTGACCATGAAAGTACAGGTTACCCTAAGCACGCGCTCCAAGAATCCAGCGGCGCTATCTGTCGGTCAACGCATGAAACTTGTTTATACCCCACAAGGCATCTCTCAGGGGTGCAGTGTGATTTATAATAGAGGGCGTTAGGTCTTGTTCTCGTCAGGCTGACCTTTCTAGTGTCCCCTCAGGCTCACCGTAAGCCAACCCTAGAGGTCACCAGAAAGAAGTCGGGAGAGTTGAACTCTCCTAGGGGTCAATTTTACCTATATAAATTAAGCACTTAAGGACCTGTTCTCGTTAGATAAAAGTTTTAGTTCAATCCCTTCCTAAGGGCACCATCAGGGGACACTCAAGGGTCGCATTCGCTCCGAAAGACCAATTGAGGATGGATGATAGCTTTCCATCACTTCCGGCTGATACCTCATCACCATGTTCGAAAGAACAGGTAAGTCTGCACCTTAAGGCTAGCACCGGATAGGGCACCTGAATAATTCAGGGATACCATCAGGGGGCACCTTAGAGCCATTCGGCTTTGGTTGGTTGATGAGAGTGGTCGAACCTTAACCCACCATCACACACCCCTCAGGAAGCCTTAGAGCAGGCCGACAGGGTACCTTAAGTGGAAGCATTCAGGGTCATCGACCTGCGGAACCTACAGGTGAGCTTAAGGGTTGACCGTAGGGGTAGCCCCAAAAGGTCCTGCTAAGGTGTTGGTGAGGCTGGTTAAATGCTCATTTCTTTCATGGTCTTTACCACCATCACGTTCCTTATTTTTGGCGAAAAATTGTGAGTGGCAGAGATAGATATAGATGCCGCGCATACCCCCCGGTGCCCCCCATCATTGCCTATTCGCGCAGCAATCAGGGGACATCTCAGCCCACTTTTTGAGGCCGAACGTGGGCACCATGTCACCGCGCGCGTCACCGCACTAATACCGGACCCCCTTGTTTCATTGGTCTTCGCGCGAGTATGCCGAGGATTGCAAATCTCCGGACACCGCTTGATGTGTCCTAATCGTGTACCACTGGGCACCATCGGGGAAGACTTATAGCAGTCTCAGGGAGTTGGTCTGGTGGTCTTTTTCCTGAGCGGCTGGGCATCTGTGCAATGGGGCGTACAGACCATTACACCTTCAGCAGACACCTAAGCCACCACCTCAGGCACCCATCAGGTTCCCGTAATATAACACCTTTAGGTATCACGTTTGGTGATCGACCTGCGTCATTCCTTCAATCACCGTGAAGTCGCGCCATCAAGTAACGCGCAGGGAGCAGTGTAGGCTCACTCTCAGACCATGGCGACAGGGTAGCTTGACGGCTAACGCTATGCGCGCTCGGTCGCTCCGCTGCTCCGCATATCCCCAGTTAACGAGATGTAAGCATAAGGTGCCCCTTTGGTTACGAGGGCTACAAGCTACCCGTGAAGGTGCCCGTGAGGTTGAAGCCGACGACTTATGTCTTGCTCGACATAGTCCGCGAACGCTTTGCCGAAGCACACCCAGAAATTCCGTTTGAACTTGGGAACCAAGAGATTGTCGCTGGTCTCTTGGCGAAGGGTTTGGAGGCCATCGCTGCCTCTGAAGACGACGTATTCAGCGACACACTCCCGACAAAAGGATAAGACCATGAACACAAAGCGTATCGTTGTGGCGAACCGTCCCCACCGCAATCAGACGTCATCCACCGAGTATTGCGGTGACGACTTCTGGAAAATCACTAAGGCGCAGGATGAAGACCTGTTTTCCTTCGAATGGCGCGACCACAAGCAAGCCCCTTGGAAGGTGATTGTAAGTCACGTTGAACCTGTCACTCTCTACAACCGTGTCCGCGTTCACTTCGCCGCTCAGGCAGGCTTTGATGCTGAGCAAGTGGACCTGCGCGTAGACATTTGCAACGCCCTGCTGAGAACGATCTACGGCAACGCCAAGGGTCACTTCAGGCACATGAAAGCAGCCAACTCTGGGCCGTCCTTAGAAGAACGCCTGAACGCTGAACTATCGGCTGGCAAGATCACTCCTGAACAAGTCGAGCAGACTAAGCAGGACGTCGACAAACGCAAGCGCCGGGACTTCCGTCGCATCGCCCGAGAACAAGCACACGCATAACACGCCACTGATGAGGCCCTGAGCAGCTACTACGGTAAAACTAGTGGTAGTCGCTTGGGCCCTTTCTGTGTTGAGCGCGCACCCGGCAGGCAAGACCGAAAGGAGGCAGCCCACTGGGTCACCGAGTGCGCGCGAGTGCGGCGCTTTTCATCAACACGCCGCAAACCCAGCGACGATTGAATAACATCCGCTGTCGCGGCGATGTTCCGAAGAAAAAGGTGAAGTGGTGGGAGATTTAGGTGGAGTCAAATTACTCGCACAAGTCAACGAGATATTGTCGTCGTAACCCTTGAAACCAGTCGAGAAATTGAAACGATCCAAAAACAAGCGTCAATGTGATACTATAGAGGTGTTGAAAACTATCATTTGAGGGTAAAAATTATGTCTATCTGTAGACGCAGTTTATTGAAAAGTACCGCTAGCGTAGGCGTTTTGGCCTCAGCAGGGGGCGCAGCACTCTGGGCCGATGCCGTCAGTGCGCAGACAATAACAGACTCTGGTTTCGATATCCTCAACTATCAACCCATGGTTGCCGACCCATTCACTTGGGCGTGGTTCGGGACGCAACTTGCTAATGGAGCAGCGGCTTGGGTAGGCGGACAAATTCTAAATGAACTTTTGGGAAATGGTGGCGTCGATTTAGAAAGCCTCGTCAAGAACATCGCCGAAGCT
Organism: Ruegeria sp. AD91A; assembly: GCF_003443535.1. Classification (GTDB taxonomy): domain Bacteria; phylum Pseudomonadota; class Alphaproteobacteria; order Rhodobacterales; family Rhodobacteraceae; genus Ruegeria. The sequence continues at coordinate 2,665,923 of NZ_CP031946.1, forward strand.
GTCCGGGTGGTAGTTCGTCAGGAAATCGAACGTGCCACGTTGCTACGCCTTGCCGCTGAGCATCGTGCCCTACAAAGCCTGTTCCAGATTTATGCCACAGGATGCGACAGAGGCATATGGAACGAGTTGATTACTGGCTCAAGTACAGTAATTGAGGAGCTTAGGGGTCTTGGCTTCCCAGCGCATTACTTGTTCTTATCTGCGATGGCTCAACACATCGTGCTTATTCAAGAGGGCTTTGGGCGAACGCCGGAGACAAAAGATTTGTTGACTCCGTTGATCGAGCGGGCGTCAGGCCATCTCGACAGATTGCACTCAGAATGGCGAGTTTGGCACAACTCCAGATACAGCATCTCTAGAACAGTTATTCCGGGCGACCGTCCGCCCGATGGTCCGCCAAACGACCGAGTTCTTTGGCACACAATGAGAGATGGCGTGGTTTATGCTACCTATGAAAGGGGCCGACCTAGAGACGACGCGATTACGACAATGACCCACATCAGAGAAGTCGATTGGGATAGCGATACGTTTCCTAGGTTCGTAAAGCCGTCCATCGAAATACAAGCGCAGTGGGGACGTTTGTTGGGTGGAAGTTTTGAGGACGATCCGCAGAACCCATATCAACGGGTATGTAGGTAGAGCTGCGTCCATTGCCTAAACTGCTTCGAAATCAACGCGCGTAGGTATTGAGGCACCAGAAAGTTGAGGTTTTGCCCTCTCATATGCGGTGATTTGTGCCACCAAACCGATCATGTTTGAAAGCGCGTTTGAAACGTCCGCGGCAGCGTGGCGAAACCACTTGCTGCTTTGATGCAGCTGACGGCGGGCCTACTGATATGGCATCAGTTTGGCGGCAACCACTAAGTTGGTTGTAGAATTCGCCGAATTCACAACAAAGCGCGCGAAGCACGTCTGGTAAGACACGATCTGCCGCCATAGGTCTTGCTCTTTTCTTTGGGAGAACTTGATCAAGTGGTATGTGTTTAGTCTGCCAGATTAGTACACAGAAACCCGTGTCATTAGGACACAGTAAGACCTAAAGAAGGGGCAAAGACTATTCTAAAAACCTGAAAGTAATACATTTTCTGAGCTGGTGCTTTTTGGCTTGAAATCGTGTGGGGGCACCATAGAATCAGATAACTCATTGGTATAGCTCCAAATTTTAGCCACTGCTAGGAGCCGTAGACCATGTCGGAGACCGTTTCGCGCCCTTTCACCTTCGTAAAAGACGGTGTTTTCTACTTCAGCCGCCGCATCCTGAAAGAATTGAGAAACCACTACACGTCGCCTCGGATCGCGTATTCGCTGCGGACAAAGTCGCCCAAGATCGCTGAAGCCAGAGCCAGAAGAGCAGCTGGACGAGTACTGGTATCACCTGCGTTGTCGTGACGCAAACCTACCCGGCAAGCACATGCTGAGGCTACAACGCACAACTGACACATCAGTCGTTGACCAGCCGCTTTCTGTCTCCTCGTCATCTGTTCTTTTGTCGGAGGCGGTGGGGATTTACCTTCAGCTGAAGGGGAATGGTCGCCCCGTAACCTTTCGTCGAGCTGCTGAGAGGGCCTGTGGCTACGTCATTGACGCCTGTGGAGACAAGCACCTCGATGCCTACACCAAAGCAGACGCCAACGCATTCCGAGATGCTCTGATTGCTCGTGGTCTTGCTGGCAGCAGCATGACGCGGGTCTTCGGTACCGTCAGGGCCGTAACGAACTTCGCTGCAAGCGAACAGGGCCTCACCCTGAACAACCCCTTTGCAGGCGTCTACTACGACAGATCGGCTGGCGTCTCCGATCGCACTTCTGTTCCTGCTGACGCCTTGGTTGTAGTTCAAGATAAGTGCAGAGAGCTGGATGACGATCTTCGCTGGCTCGTGGCGTTGGTGTCAGATACAGGAATGCGCTTGGCCGAAGCCGCCGGGATGACAAGAGCGGACTTTGTTCGTGGAGAGGACGGAGTGCTGACGGCTCGGGTTCGCCCCCATCCGTGGCGTAGCCTAACGCATCCTAGGGTCAGGATGCATTGATTTCCGCCGCGCCACGTGATTCACGGCTCCGAAAATGGAGCGGTCACATGAGCGATCTTTTTCTGGTTGACTGACGCGCAGATTGCGCGCCTCAAACCCTTTTTCCCGAAGTCGCATGGCAAGCCTCGGGTTGATGACAAGCGGGTGCTAAGCGGGATTATCTTCATCAACCGCAATGGGTTAAGGTGGCGCGATGCCCCTGCAGTCTATGATCCGCACAAAACACTCTACAGCTGCTGGAAACGCTGGAGCGAGAAAGGCAACTTCGCACGGATGATGGCTGGTCTGGCCGCTGAGCACGGCGAACAGAAGACTGTGATGATCGACGCGACCTACCTGAAGGCACATCGAACGGCGACCAGCATGGCCGCCAAAAAAGGGGGCGCGGGCGTCTGATCGGCCGAACCAAAGGCGGCATGAACACCAAACTGCACGCCATCTGTGACAGCCAGGGGCGCCCGCTCGACCTGTTCGTCACCGCCGGTCAGGTCAGCGACTACATCGGCGCGCGGACATTGCTCAGCAGCCTCCCAAAAGTCGACTGGCTGCTCGGGGATCGCGGCTATGACGCCGACTGGTTCCGAGAAGCGTTAAAAGACAAAGGGATAAGCGCCTGCATCGCAGGCCGCAAGCAACGAAAGACCCCGGTCAAATACGATAAGCGCAGGTACAAACGCCGCAACCGGATCGAGATCATGTTCGGCAGGCTCAAAGACTGGAGACGCGTCGCAACCCGCTATGACCGCCTTCCCAAGGTGTTCCTATCAGCCATCGCGCTCGCGGCTATCGTCATCTATTGGTTATGAATCCTGACACTAGTACCAGTTGGGGTGCATAATTTTTAGCCATGTTACGAAAGCGTGTTAAGCAAGCCGGCTCACGACAAGTTTCATCTGCGGCTTCAGCGGAAGCGGCGGAAAAGACTGAACTGGAAGGACTGACTTTTGCCTGAGGGAGTTTGATGCAGGTGGTGGCGATGCGCCACGAGTTCGAAGCTTTCTCCAAGTAGCTCGGCGAGGTCGCTTGGACTATATCGGGCGACCGGGAAACCACTGCACTTCTCCGGCCCGTCTGGCGCAAAGGTGGAAATGATCGCATTGCCGCCGATGCTCACCCCGCGCGCGAGGCTTTCCAGATAGGCCGCCCGCTCCGCCGCATCGACGAGGAAATGGAACACTGCCCTATCGTGCCACAGGTCGTAATGACGATCAGGAGCCCAAGTGGTGATGTCTGCCGAAATCCATTTCACTGTTTCACCGGCTTGTCCCAGCCGGTCCCGGGCTACAACCAGGGCGACCTGCGAAAGATCGAGGACTGTGATATCGTGAAGTCCCATCGCGAGCAGAGCGCCCGCAAGACGGGAGGTTCCCCCGCCAATGTCGATGACTGATGAATTCGCAGTTGCGCCAGCCATCTCGATTAGTTCGAGCGAGACCCGTGGATTATCCTGATGCCAACTCAACTGGGCCTCGGACTTCTCGCCATAGACGGTGTCCCAGTGTGCCTTTCTGTCGACCGTCATGTCTCTACACCCTCCCAACTCATTGTAGCGAAAGCACCCTTCGAAAGACTGCTCCGCCGTCCATCTTCGACCGGAGTAGAAACCAACGTAGGTAACGCCCCAGATACTTCGACGCCGGGCCTTTGAAGGGCCCCATGAAGTCTTTGTAGCGGGAGTGTAATGCGTTCACATTCTGGATGTGAAAGGCTTTCTGCGTGACCCGTTTGCCTGGCTTTTTGCTGAGAACATGATGGTCCAAGGTGTTTTTCTTGGTGAAGCGGGCATAGGCCGCCGCACCGTCGGTGCAAAGAATCGCATCTGTCGCAACCACAGGCGAAAGCGCCGCGTCGATGACGGGAATACTGCGGTTTTTGATCCGCTCCAGATATTGTTTGCCGGAGCGGCTGGTGATTGTGAGAAGCGGAAGTTGCCACCGCGACAACCCTCTCTGCATCTTCACTCTTCCGCTCTTGAAGACATACCACTGGTGGCGGGGCGGGCGCGGATACTGGAGCGGATTCCTCAGGTGCAGAGCCCATTCCCGTGAACCTTTGCGGCTCTCCCGTTGATGAGTTTCGTCTATCTCGACAATGCCACTGAAGGCATCGTCGGAAGCGACGCCTACACCTGATGTAGGCGCGCTCATAGCTATGCATTCCTGCTATTGATTTCATTCATTAAATTCAGATGTTCTTGCCCATAAGTTTACGTGGTATTTGCGCATAATTTTGCACGATTTACCCAAAAGTTTGCACACTCCCCCTATCGGTGTCCAACTACATCCTTCCGAAAGTCTCTTTGAGTTCTGCGACTTGTTCTTCATCCAACATCCGGGTTGGCATACCCCGCAGTGCCACGAACAGCTTGGCTGTTTCTTCCAACTCTTCCGCTGCACAGACCGCTGAAAAGAGATCCTTTCCTGATACGACGGGACCGTGATTGGCCAGCAGAACAGCACTATACTTGCCGCCCAGTTCGCGGATCAAATCACCGGATTTTGGATCACCCGGCTTAACGTATCGAACCAGTTTAACCGTGCCTACGCGCATGACCACGTATGGTGTAAGCGGCGGAATACAGTCATTGGGATCGGTGTCTTCCAGACACGACAGTGCGGTGGCCCAGGTCGAATGCAGATGCACCACTGCACCAGCTTCCGACCGCGTCTCATAGAAGGCTTGGTGCAGAAAGACCTCCTTGGTCGGCTTGTCTCCGGAGACGTGGTTGCCATCCAAATCAATCTTGGCAATTCGCTCGGGGTCAACATTGCCCAAAGTCGAATTCGTTGGCGTCATGAGAATCCCGTCCGGTAAACGCGCGGAGACATTGCCCGCAGTGCCAACGGAAAAGCCACGCGTAAACAGCGAGGCGCACAGCTCCGACATCTGCTGCCGCAGCGCCATTTCTTCAGAACTCATCTGCCTGCCTCCATCATTCTGAGCGCTTTAGCGAAGAAATCCTGAGCGCCAAAGTTCCCAGACTTTAGAGCCATTGCAATGGGTTCTATTTTCCCAACGCTCAGGACTGGCACGCCCGGGTCAATCTCTGGCCCGATTGACATAGCCGGTGACCCCAGTGCCTCAGAGACGGCCTTGGCAACAGCTCCCGACGTCTCCCCTCCGGCCACGACAAGGCGCTTATAACCCGTTTGGACAAGTTCCCGTGCAGTTTCTGCAAAGAGATTATCCAGCCTGTTCGCTACAGCTTCCTGACCAAATTGATTTTGAATCGCTCGCACATCATCCGGGCTTCCCGATGAATACGCGAGCGGCGCCTGACCCGGATGCGCTTTAAAGAAATCCAAAAGCGTTTGCGTGGTCACATCCCCGGACATGACACCCGGAACATCAATGGCGAAGCTCGGATGGGATTCGGCATGTACATGTATCTGCCCACGGGTCGCACCGGAACACGACCCAGCAAGGATCGCGGCAGGCCCTGCAGCACCGGTGAACAAACTGCCAGTACTTTTTGATGAAGCCTCTCTTAAGAAGTTTCTGGGTAGCCCCAGCGCTATCCCGGATCCCCCTGAAATGAGCTTGGCATCCTTTAGAGCTTCGCCCCAAGCCAACAAATCCTCGTCCGAAATCGCATCACCGATCACAAAGCGTTCGTCGACGTTCCGCAAAGCAGCAGCAATTGCCTCTGAACCTTGCTTCACAGTGTCAATTGGCACCAACCCAACCGCTTCTTCAGTCTGATACTGCAACCATCGCCGGATGTTGGCATCCGTCATCGGTGTAAGAGGGTGATTTTCCATCCCGGATTCGTGCAACAGCTTACAAAGCACAAAGAGATGACCGTAATAGATAGTACGCCCCGTTGCCGGAAAGGCCGGGCAGAAAACCACCTTTTGCGCACCCAGTTCTTGGGCCAGTGCTTCTGCAACGGGGCCGATATTCCCTTCTGCCGTGGAATCGAAGGTCGAGCAATATTTGAAGATGAACTGGCGGCATCCTTGGTCCGCGAGCCACCGCAGAGCCCGCAGGCTGTCCGCTACAGCTTCCTCGATAGGTGCTGTGCGGCTTTTGAGCGAGATTACACCCGCTTCGATCTCCTTCTCAGCCGGGGTCGTCGGAATACCTGGAAATTGAGCCGTTCGTAACCCACCTTCCGGCTCTACGCCCTTCGCTAAGGTGTTCGCGATATCACTCGCACCGGTAAAGTCATCGGCTATGACACCGATTTTCATAGTTCGATGTCCCTGTTTGGCCCAGGATCCAACCTATGGATATGCGGCGCCGCACCGACGGGAAAAACCTCACGCACAAGTGGATCATGGCCGGGTACGATAAGTCGAGGATGCGAGGCCAACCTCTCGAGTGTCTCGAAACCATCCATCATGTCCTGCAGGTCGACGACGATGGGAAAGGCTTTGCGCTCCATGAAATTCTCGTAGTAATGCGAGGCATCCGAGGCCAGAACCATCCACCCGGCTGCTGTTCTTACACGAACACATTGCAACCCTCGCGAATGCCCACCAATGCAGTGCACCGTGACCCCATCTATAATCTCGGCTTCTCCATCGTAGAACACGACCTTCCCTGAATAGAGACGCTTTACGACCTCGCAAATATGGCCCGCCGTGAAAGGTGCGCGCAGATGGTCGTGGCACATGCAGGGGCCTGTGGCGAAGGCCATCTCCGCCGATTGCATATGCAACTTCGCGTTCGGGAACATATGCAGCCCCCCCGCGTGGTCATAGTGAAGATGGGTCACGATGATGTTTGTCACCGCTTCCGGCGTGATGTCCAAGGGGCGCAGAGCCTCACGTGGGTCCATCGCAATTGGACGACCACGGGCGGCTGCCTCTTCGGAATCGTAACCAGTATCGACCAGAATGACTTCGTTGCCGCGCTTCAATACCCAAACGAAATAGTCCATCGCGTGAGGTGCGTCGTGATTGTCATCCAAGATGAAGCTGTCGCGTCGAGTGCGGGCATTGCGATCCGCATACTTGACGGCGTGAATCTCCCAATTGTTCATCGGATGACCTCGGTATACTGGTGAACAACTTTGGCTTTTATCATATCAGCAACCGCCGCATCGAAAGTCTTGAAGTGCGCGCTTTCGAGGTGAGCGCCAAACGCGGCAGCGTCATCGTATACCTCATAGAGGAACACCGTCTCGGGATCGTCGCCGAGGCAAACGTCAAACTGCTGGCATCCGAATTCTTCACGTAAAGAGGTTGAAGCGTTTTCGACCATCAGCGGCAAAAAGGTGTCTCTCGTACCGGGCATGAGAGTGAAGGTGACAGTAACCACAAACATCAGACGGAAAGTCCTTTCAGACGCGAGAAAGCGCGCTTTGCGACAGGCAATTGGCTGAGGATCAAACCAATGTTGAGCACCATCAGAATGGCCGCACCGGGCCGCGAAAAGAAGACCGAAAGATCCCCATCCGACAAGAACAGCGACCGGCGGAAGGTTTCATCAAACAAGCTGCCTAAAATAACTCCAATAACCAACGGCGCGATTGGGTACTTCATCAGGTTCATAAAATAGGCGACGGCGCCGACACCAAGCATCAGGTAGAGATCATTGATGCCACCACCGACGCTGAAAGACCCGATTGTTGTCAGAACCATCACGACTGGCAAGAAGATGGTCTGCGGTATGGCGAGTATCTTGATAAAAACCCGAGCAGTGAACAGGCCCATCAAGAACATTGTCAGGGATGCCAGCACCAGGATTGCAACCACGCGCAGAATGATCTCGGGGTCTATCGTGGGGCCCGGGATCACGTTGTTGATCTTGAAGGCCCCCATCAAAGCCGCGGCGGGTGGTGAACCGGGAATGCCTAACACTAAAAGTGGGATCAGCGCGCCACCAATACAGGCGTTGTTTGCTGTTTCAGAACACAGCAGACCTTCCAAAGAGCCTTTTCCAAACTTGTCGCCCTCGGCAGATACGGTCTTGCCGACACCGTAACTGACCCAACCGGCGACATCTTCGCCCACGCCGGGAAGCGCTCCTACCCCGGTCCCGATCACTCCTGAACGGCCAATGGTCGGCAAGTAACGTCGAATAGAGCGAAGGTTTGGAAGAATACGGCCTTTAAGGGCCAGAACTTTCCCAGCCTCAACGTGCCTTAAACCGTCGATGATTTGGGGAATGGCAAAGGCCCCCATTAAAACTGGCACGACCTGAAATCCGCTCATCAGGTAAGACCAGCCGAAGGTATAGCGCGGCTCGGACAACAGAGGGTCGAGACCCACCATGGACATCGCGAGCCCGATCAAACCGGCGATCCATCCCTTAATCACCAAATCTTCGCTCATCAAAGTGCCAGAAAGCAGAATACCGAAGAGGGCCAGCAGTGCTTTCTCCGGGCTTGCGATGTTTTTTGAAACCAAAAGCAGTGCCCAGACAAATATCAAAAGCGTGATGGTCCCGATAACTGTGCCAATGAAACTGGCCGTTGTGGTCAGCCCTAGGGCTTCGCCGCCTCGACCTGCTTTGGCCAGAGGGTAGCCATCCATGGCCGTCGCGGCGTTGGCTGCTGTGCCAGGTATGTTCAGCAGAATAGATGGGTAGGAGCCGCCGTAAATCGCGCCGACATAGGCCCCGAGCAAAGCGATGAGCGAATAGTCCAGCGGGATTTTGTTGCCGAAGAAACCCGTCAGGATCGTCACTGCCAGGGTTGCTGTTAGGCCCGGCAATGCGCCGAATGTGATGCCCAGGAATACGGATGCGATCAAATACAGATAGGTCAGCGGGTCTACTGCCAGGCCCACGAATGCGGTCCCAAATCCAGCCAGTTGCGAAAGGATAAAATCCATCCGGTCAATCTTTCCATAGCGGACGAAGCGTCACGTAGTAGTGGTATTCGATTTGCTTGAAGATCAGCCCACCGCGCGCGGGCACGTTCTGTCGGAAAACAAAGGCCATCGCGCAAACGAGAATCAAAGGGGCCAGTATCGCGACCAGTGGTACGAACCGCAAAAGCCGTTCTGAAGCCGCTTTGGTCAACACCACAAGTGTTAGCGAGACCCATAGGACCAGTGTAAACCAATCATCACCGTGTGCATTCCAATCCGCCTGCGCGGGAAATATGGCGAACGCAAAAAGTCCGGCAGAGGCAACTGCGATACAGGCCACCAAAGAACGCCGCGCATGGCCGCCGTAGTACCCGTAAGTCAAAGCTGTAATCAGTAACCCCGAGCACAAAATGAAGTCCACTCTGGGAACCAGTCCGACGACATATGCAAGAAGGATCAGGCCTATTGTTGAAGCTCGATAGGCTTCCGACTTATCCCATCCGATCCCCAAAGCCGTGAGCGCGTTTTGGGCCCCACCAGAGCGGATCGAAATTGCCAGCAAAACGAAGGACAAGCCAAGCAATCCACCGAAGATGAACAACGGTACAATTGCAGCCGAGTTGTACCAATCCGACCCACTTACTCCTGCGCGGTTTTCACCCCAAAGTGGAATGTCCGACGTCTTCCAAAGAAAAAAGACGGACACTGTTATAAGAACAATTGCTGCCCAAAAGTCGCGCGACCGCATGACCAGTGTTTCGTCAGGTTTGTCCATTGCCTGCCTCCTGAGGGAAAGGGCGCAATCAAGCGCGCCCTTTCAAAATTGATCGGATTAGGGCTTCTCGATACCCAGCGAGGCCGGATCGACGGTGGCAGCGCCAAGGTCCTGCAAGGTATAGGCAAAAGTAGCCTCGAGGTTCGCAAACAGTTCTTGAGCCGCTTCACCGTGCTGACCACCGACGTCGTAATTGTTTGCCGCAGCCCATTCGGCGACGGTGTCAGACGCAATCGCCTGCTCAAAGGCATCGCCAAGCGCGGCCTTTACGTCGTCACCAGCTGAGCTGTGAACTGCAAAACCAATGGCCTGTTTGAGTGGAAGATACTGATCGAGACCGTCATAGATGCCAAAGGCAGATGGCACCGTAGCTCCTGCGATTTGCGCGTCCTCGGGCGTCAGCATCGCGAGCGGTTTCAACTGACCGCCCTCGATCAAAGGCGCCTGCTCAGCCAGAGAGGTTACGACCAATGCGACCTCGCCCGCTATCGCTGCTTCTTGCCCTGGCGCCGAGCCTTTGTATGGAACAAACTTGAATTCCGCCCCGGACCCTTTTTCGATGGCGAGAAGGTTCAAGTGGTGGATAGACCCTGCGCCGGAAGCCGCTGCCGGAATAGTGCCAGGAGCTGCTTTCGCAGCGTCGACCAGTTCTTCCAGCGTGTTGTAAGGGCTGTCCGCCGGGACCGAGATCAGATCAGGTGATCCACCAACAATGAACGGATACCAAAAATCAAATTTCTTATCCCAACCACCCTGCACAGCGGCGGTAACGTTAGACTCTGACAAACCAACCAATGTATAGCCATCGTCTGGTTGGTTCATGACGTAGACCATGCCATTGGAACCTGCGACGCCACCAGTTTGATTGATCACATTGATCGAGACCGGAAGGTGTTTTTCCATCTCGGCCATGATCATTCGGTTGATCGTGTCCGTGCCGCCACCGGCCCCCCAGACCACAGCTGTGGTGATGTCACGATAAGGGTAATCCTGCGCAGCAGCTGCCCCTGCAATCCCGGTCGCCATCACGGCTGCGGCGGCCAACCGCCCTAGCTTTAGTTTCATTTCCAAGTCCTCCCAAACAACTTTGCGTTTATTGTTGCATTTAATTGCGTATACATTACAGAATGCATTGTCAACGGACTGTAGTGGAAGCTGCTATCGCGCTATGAATGCGAAACGGGAAGGAAGCGGGCCAGAATGAAAATGATTTACGATGTTGCGGTGTTCCACGGGGACGGGATCGGCCCGGAAATTATGGCCCCTACGCTTGAAATTCTGCACCAACTCTCGCTAAGAAATCCAACCTACGAGCTGGCGTTTACAGACGCACCAGCTGGCGCAGGCCACTACGCCAAAACTGGAGAATCATTTCCGGCTGGATCACTCGAAACTGCACGCAATGCGGACGCAATTCTGCTGTCTGCAATGGGCTTGCCGGATGTTCGATATCCTGACGGAACCGAGATTTCACCGCAAATTGATCTGCGAAAGCAACTGGGACTTTTTGCTGGTGTGCGTCCTGTAAAAGTAAGCAGCGGACAAATGACCCCTTTGGCGCTGCCTCCCGGAAAAGAGATCGACTTTGTCTTGATACGCGAAAGCACAGAAGGACTGTTCTTCACCCAAGGCGCTGGCGAAGTTTCCGAACACGAAGCACGTGAAACTCTGCTGATCACTCGTGAGGTATCCGAAAAACTGTTCCGTTTCGCGTTTGAACTCGCCAAGAACCGCAAGGCATCCGGTCGCGGCCAAGGACGGGTTACATGTATCGACAAAGCCAATGTTTTCAGGGCCTTTGCATTCTTCAGATCTATCTTTGACGTGGAGGCTGCACGCCATCCCGATTTGAAAGCTGACCATGCCTATGTTGATGCCACCGCTCTATGGATGGTCCAAAAGCCTTGGGAATTCGATGTTTTGGTGACTGAGAACATGTTCGGAGATATCCTCTCCGACCTTGGTGCGGGTCTCATGGGCGGTCTTGGACTGGCGCCATCAGCGGATATCGGGTTGAACCACGCTGTTTTCCAACCCTGCCATGGTTCCGCTCCGGACATTGCGGGACGGGGTATTGCTAACCCTTTTGCGATGATCCTGTCCGCAGCAATGATGCTTGAATGGTTAGGTTTGACCCATGATCACCTAGGCCTGTCCAACGACGGCGAACGATTGCGTGAAGCCGTGGAAAAGGTGACTGCGAACGGACAGAACCTGACGCGTGACCTAGGTGGCACCGCCGGAACGCAGGACGCAGCCTCATCGGTATTGGAAGAATTGCGGGCATGAATACTCAACAAGCCATCAGGGTCGCGTGTGTGGGTGCGGGGTATTTCAGTAGGTTCCACTACGAAAGCTGGTCCCGAATGCCCGGAGCGGTTCCGATTGCATCCTGCAACCGTGATATCAACAAGGCGAAAGAAACAGGACTGGCGGCTTACGATGATCTGTCAAAAATGCTGGAGGCGGAAAAGCCAGATCTCGTGGACATCATCCTTCCACCTGTGGCGCAGGCCGACACCATCCGGACGGCACTGCGCTCTGGGATAAAGTGGGTGATCTGCCAAAAACCTTTCTGCATGTCTTTGGATGAAGCTGAGATGATTGTTTCAGAGGCTGAAGCGGTTGGGGCAACTATTGTTATACACGAAAACTTTCGCTTCCAGCCTTGGTATCGAGCAATCAAAGAGGCGATGGCCAAGGGTCGAATTGGAACTCCTCTACAAGCGACTTTCCGACTTCGACCCGGTGACGGACAGGGTCTACACGCCTACCTTGACCGGCAGCCGTACTTTCAGGACATGCCTCGTTTCCTTGTTCATGAAACAGCGGTTCACTGGGTAGACACGTTCCGGTTTCTGTTCGATGCGCCCAGTGCTGTTTACGCGGACTTGCGCCAAGTTAACTCCGTAATCGCGGGCGAGGACGCAGGCTACATCTTGTTTGACCACCCCAAAGGTTTGAAAGCTCTGTTCGATGGGAACAGGTGCCTTGACCACAGCGCCGAAAACCTGCGTCAGACCATGGGCGAAGCTCTCATCGAAGGAACGGAAGGATCACTGGTTCTTAGCGGCGACGGTTCAGTTGACCTCCGCGCTTTTGGAAAACAGGAGCGACAGCAGATTTTACCTCCGAGCGATCATGATGGGTTTGGAGGAGACTGCGTACACGCCTTGCAAAGTCACGTCGTTTCAGGCCTTGTAAAGGGCACGCCGCTGGAAAACACGGCTCGAGACTATTTGGACGTGATCCGCATCGAAGAGAACATCTATCTCTCGGCTGCGGAGGGACGAAAGATCAACCTGGAGACTCCGTGAAGGATCAGGACGCAAAAACTCTTTCCAATACGCAACGCGCTGTAAGAGATTTGCGGCGGATGATCCTGTCCGGCGAACTTGCAGCCGGAACTGACCATCTGGAATCGGAACTCGCCGAGACCCTTGGCATGTCCCGCACCCCGATACGGGAAGCTGCGCTTATGTTGGAAAGCAAGGGGTTGCTGGAAATGCGGCCCCGCAAAGGCGTGCGGATACTGCCTGTTTCATCAGACGATATGCGTGAAATTTACGACATACTGACGGAACTCGAGAGTCTCGCAGCACAGCGCGCTGCCGAAGCGGGCTATTCAGAAGATGAACTGGCGGTACTTGCTGGATCAATTGCAAAGATGGACCAAGCCATCGAAGCCGAAGACCTTGAAGCCTGGGCCAAGGCCGACGAGTTGTTTCACCAGGAGCTCGTTCGGTTGGGCGGCAACAAACGGGCCGAAGCGATTGTTGCCATGATGAGCGACCAGGTACGTCGCGCGCGCGCAACGACGTTGTTCATCAGGCCCCTGCCCGTCAAATCCAATGAAGATCACCGGGTTGTTTTCCAAGCGATTAGTGAAGGTCGTCCGGATGCTGCCCGTGAACGTCATCGAGAACACAGGCTGCAAGCGCAGGCTATGCTTTGCGGGATACTTGAAAAGCATCGGCTCAACAGCCTCTGATCTTCTCGTTTCCAATCCTTAATCGGCTAAAATAACTGCTTATTTTCGGCACTAAAAGCGCTCCGAATAATTGTCTGCCAAGGCAGTCCGCAGTTGAGCCCGGCTGTTCTGATTTTCTTTTTATAAATCACTCAGCCAATCACTGCATCGATTGGGGTTGATGTAGTACGAATTCGTATTAAATTAGTCCGATATCGCACTACTGGAGAGTCAACATGCCAAACCGAAGACGTTTTCTCAAGATTCTAGGCGGAGGCACAATACTGGCGGCAACGGGCGCGGTTGCGTTCCTCGCTACACGCACGCCGCATGACGCGCTGGCTCCGTGGACGCCAAAACCGAATGACGACCCACGTAAAGCCGCTTTATCCTACGCAATTCTCGCCCCCAATCCGCACAACTTGCAACCTTGGCTGGTTGAGTTGGCTGGACAAGACAAGGTGCGCATCCACCGTGATCCTGATCGCGAGCTTCCGGAAACCGATCCTTACCACCGCCAGCTCTATATTGGCCTCGGTGCATTTGTTGAGACTATGGTCCTGGCGGCAGGTGCACAGGGGTTTGATACCGAGGTCAAGTTACTGCCTGATGGAGATGACGGACCCGTCGCAGAAGCAGTGTTTGTGCCGGGCGGGGCATCCGATCCACTATCGGATCAAATCCTCAAACGGCATTCGAACAAAGAACCATACACTGAACAGCGCCTCTCTGCCGATCAAGTGGCTACGCTTGGCGACTATGCAACTTTGATTACCGACGAAGATTTGGTGACCCGTATTCAAGATCTTACGAAACGCGCTTTTGAAATCGAAATGCGAACGCCGCAGACCCTGAAAGAATCCGTCGACCTGATGCGGATCGGGAAAGCAGAAATCAACGCCAACCCGGACGGGATTGAATTGCGCGATCCCATGCTGGAAACGCTGCGACTTACCGGCCTATTGGACAATGAGACCCTGATGAACGTTGACCACCCAGGCACTCAGTCACACATGCGAGACTACTTCGCGATGCTAGACGCGACGCCGCAATACGCAGTCCTTACGACAGCCACAAATACGCGAAGCGATCAACTCGATGCCGGACGTCAATTGATGCGTTTTTACTTGAAGACAACCGAAATGGGCCTGGGCGTTCATCCGGTCAGTCAGGCCCTTCAGGAATATCCTGAGATGGCTAACGAATACGCGCTGGCTCATGAGCTTCTTGCGTCACCGGGCCACACAGTGCAAATGTTGCTGCGTTTGGGGCATGGACCCGAGCCAATCGCCACACCGCGCTGGCCGCTGGAGACACGAATTCTGAATGAAGCCTGAAGATGAGACCAACGAAGTCTACCGGTTCTTCACCGAGGTCGGGATCATCAATCAGTTGATCTCGACCAAGCTTGAAGCGTTCTTACCTGGTCGAATGACGGCGACTCAATTTGGAATTTTGGGCCATCTGGTACGGCGGCCCGAAGGTGAAACCCCACTGCAACTCTCAAACGCGTTTCAGGTGCCCAAGACGTCGATGACGCACATGCTCTCCAGTCTTGAAAATCATGCTCTGATTACCCTTGAAGCCAACCCCAATGACAAGCGTTCAAAAATTGTCCGGTCCACGCCGCAAGGCGCAGAGTTTTTGGAAGCTTGTATGGAGCGGATTTCGGAAGCCCTGGTTCCAATTTTGTTCCAACTCGGGCTCGATCCGTTTCACAATTCGTTGCCGAATCTGACGCTCATACGCGAAGCTTTGGACAGCGAACGGGACTAGGCAAAAACCGGTGTTAGCTAGAATACGAAGCCAAATTCTCAAACATCATGCAATCTCAGCCCGGGGGAAGCGGCGGTGATCCTTCAGGCAAAGTGGGCGTGTAGTTAAATGTCACAATCTTCGCGCCGCCGTCGAACGCCACGAACAGTTGGTTAGATCCCGGCCTACGCTACGACCCCAACTGTGGTGATTTCGTCAGCGACGGGAATAGCGCGCAACATGGCACCTGAAGCCTTGAAGCCTGACAGGGGTAAACTGATTTTGGTCCATTCTTCAGAAGTTGGAAACTCGGCCTGATAGTATTGCCATGGAAGCACTGTGCCACGTGTTCTGAGGTGAACGAAGTATTGCTCGCCGTTCCCTCGGACCAACAGTCTGACGCCTGATACACCCTCATCTGGCCGATCAGGCAACTTGCGTCGGAATTGGATGAAACCGCCGTTGTTTTCTGTACTGACGGTTCCGGTCAACCGCGCGAATGCAACATTACCTTCCGAACTAAACTGCACCTGCCCTGAAGAAACTCCGCCCATGACAGTGTCGGCAACGTAGTCCCAACGCGTCTCCGGAGACTTGGAGAAGTCTTCTGCAAGTTTTTCATCAGCCTGTGCCATTGTAGATCCGATGATATAAAGACTTGAAACAAGCCCAACAAATTTGGCACGCATATTGTTCCTTCTCAGTTCAGTATTGCAATGGAAAGGTTCAGTGCCGCGGCAAATGCGACCCATGCAAAGTAAGGCAAGAAGGCCAGTGCGGAGACCCGATCCGAGTTCCTGACCCGAGCGATGAACACGACGATGACAATCAGCAACGCGACAATGACCACAAGGGCAAACCACGGCAGTTGCAGTACAAAAAAGGTTGGGGACCACAAAAAATTCAGAGCCATCTGTGCCCACCACAGCTTCATGGCAGCCGAGCTTCGGTCTGTTTCGAACTGACGCCAACCCGCCATGGCGATCAACACATAAAGCACCGTCCAGACCGGGCCAAATATCCAATTTGGTGGATTGAAAGCAGGTTTAGAAAGCTGCGCATACCAATCGCCAGGTGCGGTCAGTGTCCCGATCAGGATGCCGCCTCCCAACATGAGCGCGAGAAATGCTATGCGGATCAACAAATTCGACATTGCGGGACTGCTTTCAGCAATCCTTGGTCGTCACGTTGACAAGCGCTTCGGAAGAGAAGGTTGCAGTACTGGTCTTATCCGCATCGGAATAAGACACCGTGGCGCCTTCTATCTCCGACCCTGTTACGGTGATTTCGCGTTGCCCGATGGTGTCATCCACATCGATGGTAAAGGCGAGTTTATCCCCGACTGCGAGGGAGGCGATCTGAAGTTCAATTGAATCTTGCCCGTCCACGACCGCTGGAATTTGCCGCAGAGCATCCGCACCCTCAACGAATTCGAGAGGTTGAAAGACCTCTACGCCTGCACCTTTTTCGGTAACGTCGAAAATCAGACGTCCGGCAGATTGCGACAAGTCGATTTTGAGGGTCGAAGCTTCAACTTCGCACGTTCCGACATTTGTCAGAACAAAACGGTCCTTGGGTGCGCCTTCTATAAAGCGAATTTGTACACCAGCATGAAGCGAAGTAGCTGCAAATAGTCCAAGGGTCGCTGCAAGAATACTCTTCGGGAGCATATTTATCTTCTTTCTAAAAGGTTCTTGATAGATACGCTTCGGCGGGTTTCTTGGATCAGACTTATGACTTTTGACTATCGTGGCTCAGCCGGCAGGAGTCTTCAAAGTTCCATGCACAGTAGTCACAACGGTTAAGTCAAAACATGCCATTTTCATTCGCGCTGTTTGCTGGAATTTCCTGAAGAACATCCCAGTGCTCGACAACCTTACCATCAGCATCCAGGCGAAAAATATCGATCCCTGCGTACTCGAGACCATCGGGCCAGATTTGGTGGCAATGCAGAATAACGTGGTCGTCTTCGGCAAACGCGCGTTTGATGTCCACTCGCTTTCCGGGGTGTTCGGCAGCCATGCGCTCGAAATACTCGACAAAGGCTTGCTTGCCGTCGCCAACATGCGGGTTGTGCTGCGTATAGGTTTCACCAACAAAGGTCGCTATGGCCTCGGCAGGTCGACACTCGTTGAACATCATTTCGTAGAAAGCGATGACGTTTTTCTTGTTTGTTTCGAGGTCCGGCATGCTGATCTCCAAATCGGTGTTTTTCTACCCAAAACCGTTGGCTCGTAAAGCACAGAAAACAAATAATAAGAATCTCGATCAATAGTTGGGAAAAGTAACGAGCTTTTTTGCGTTCCAACTATTTCGAGGATTTGCCAGTTAATCGGTATCCTCGAAGTCGATATGAATATGATTTCCATCAGGATCGGCCACATGGATTTGGATCATGCGGGGCACTGGGACTTCGGTTTTGCGATACTGCATCTGACGTGATGCCAGTTTTTCTTCAAATGGTCTCAATCTCAGTCATGCGCTGCCATAAAGTCCACGCTCATGTCATCCGTCGCAAAAAGGCTTCAGCCGACGTTAGGTGTTCCTTCTTGACCCACTAGGTGGAGCACGGCGTCATCACCCGCATACAACCATGCTCCAGGAAACGGAAAATCAGGACGAGCCCCGAGTCTCAAACCCAAGACCTCTTCATACCAAGTAACCATGTCAGACAACTTAGTTGTCACGATATTCACATGATCTAGTCGCTCAATTCTCATCTAAAAACCCTCAAGCACGAGCTTTCCTTTGGCCTTGCCACTTTCGAGGATAGCATGCGCTTTCATTAAGTTTGCAGCATTGATTGTACCAAGTGTATCGGTTGCTGTGGATCTGATCTTTCCATCGTCTATCAACCCGGCAACCTGATTCAGTATTTCGCTTTGACGATTCATATCTCCAGTCCCAAACAGCGACCGAGTGTACATGAACTCCCAATGCAAAGAGATCGATTTGGGTTTGAATGGCGCGATGTCAAAGGTCTCAGGATCATCGATCAACCCAAAGCGACCTTGAGGTGTCATCACCTCTCCGGCTTGAGTCGCATAAAGCTGGGAATGGTTCGTTGAATAGATGAAATCCACGCTTTCGATATCGAGAGCCCCGAGTTGTGTGCTAAAAGGTTCCGCATGGTTGATGACATGGTGTGCGCCAAGCTCTTGAACCCAGTCTTGTGTCTCGGGGCGGGACGCCGTCGCTATCACTGTCAATTCAGTGAGAGCCCGGGCCAATTGAATGGTGATTGACCCGACACCGCCTGCGCCACCTATAACCAGCAACGTATTTGTCCCGCCGGGAATGGCATCTTGGACTCGCAAGCGGTCGAACAGCATCTCATAAGCAGTGAGCGTCGTAAGCGGCATCGCCGCAGCCGCTGATGCAGGTATGGATTTAGGAGCAGCCCCCACGATGCGCTCATCCACAAGATGGTATTCGGCATTGGTTCCAGGCCGATTGATCGCCCCGGCATACCAAACGGTGTCTCCCGGTTTGAAAGTCTCGACCTCTTCGCCAACGGCTTCGACGATCCCTACGGCGTCCCACCCTAGAATGTCAGGTGCGGGACCCTCAGGAGCACGTCGTTGCCGAATTTTTGTGTCGACCGGGTTCACCGAAACGGCTTGCACTTCGACAAGCAAATCATGACCTGACGGGGTGGGTTTGTCTGCTTCGAATTCGATCAATGCATCCGCCTGATCAATTGGTCCGGCCGTACGAAATCCAACAGCTTTCATGGCGTGCTCCTCGTTCTGGTTCAAAATCAACCGATGACGGTCATCTCATTCAATGTGAATTCGGCGACCGCTCCGTCTGTCGCCGCCATGTATGCAGCCAGATGTGGGGCCCCCATATGAGTTTGCCAAAGCTCTCGGCTTTCCCAATTTTCATAAAACACGAAATGAGCCGGGTTATCGTTGTCTTGGTGCAGGTCGTAGTTGATGCAACCTTTTTCAGACCGGGTGATGTCGATGAGCTTGGTGAGCTCTGCTTTGACAAGGTCGATCTTGCCGGGGTTGGCTTTGATGTTGGCGACAATGGTCAGCTTGGCCATCAGGTCGTTCCTTTGCTGTTTCGTTGGTGTCGTAGATTTACGCCGCCGACAAAACGGGATAAACAGTCATTCATCGGAAATATAATCCGGAAATACCGACCAATGCTGCTCGACAACCTCCGCCTCTTCCTGACCATCGCCGAGAAAGGCAGCCTTGTCGCGGCGGCCCGAGAGACAGGTTTATCGAGTACAACTGTCTCCGAACGGCTCGCTACGCTGGAATCACACTACGGTGTGGTATTGTTCAACCGAACGACACGCTCAATCAGTTTGACCGAAGAGGGTCGGGTCCTGATCGATGGTGCCAAGAGCGTTCTCAGTGAAGTCACCGACCTCGACACCCGCATTCGCCTCGGCGCCGAAACCCTTTCTGGCCTGATCCGCGTCAGTGCGCCTATTGATTTTGGTCGTGGTGTTGTCTCTGATGTGATCGCTGAATTCACCGAAGAGAACCCGGCTGTGTCGATAGAACTGTCGCTATCCGATGGCTATGTCGATCTCGTGGGTCAGGGTTTTGACTTGGCTGTTCGGTTTGGGGACATCACCGACAGCTCACTCCGAATACGCAACCTTGGAAGCTACCCGCGTTTCGTCTGCGCAGCACCCAGCTATCTGGCGACATATGGAGCACCAGAACTGCCCGAAGACCTCGCAAATCATAACTGCCTGGTTATGCGTTTCGGTGGTTCGCTCGACAATGTTTGGGAGTTTGGCGCAGGCCGAGAACGCCAGCTTGTTCCAGTCAAGGGAAACCGAATTGTAAATGATGGCTCGCTTATCCGCAGTTGGGCTCTGGCAGGCCATGGCATTGTGTTGAAGTCGGAACTGGATGTTGGCGATGATGTCAGAGCCGGAAAGCTTGTGGCACTGTTAGGCGACTTCCTCCCACCACCCAAGCCGCTACAAATGATGTTTCCACCCGGTCGAGCCCAACCTCGCCGAGTGGCAGAGTTCGCGCAGTATCTACGCCGGAAAATGGGTGCGGTCTGACCCAAACGGGTACAAGCAGCTGCGAACTGTTCCAAGAGGGCAATTCTTCAGCGCTCAGTTTCAAGATCACTCAACGACCCACAACCTTTTTGGAAGTCGCGCTAGACCCAGACCATTCGATCCTCAAACCACATTTTACCACCTGAGATCATAACGATTCCAAGGCAGATGAACCCGATATCGAACTTCCACAATATCTGTAGGGACGCGCATAGCGCTGCATCCCTATCATTAATTTTATTCAGAAAGTCTGGGTGTCTTCGCCCATAATATTGCACAGCATTTGCGCATTAGTTTGCACGGTTCACTATACGCGCTCAATTGTCGATAGCCGTACAGTGGCTCGATCAACTTGAACGCACCGAAACTCAATCAAAAGTGCATTCTGATTGGAGCAATTCACCCCAAAATCGAACAACGCAACTCAATTGCGAGGTTAATCGCTCGACCATTTGCCGAACTCTTCGGGAAGGTTTCGCCAAGGGGCACCAGTCCGGGCGATCCAGAAAATTCCATCGAGAACACGGCGGTGGTTCGTGGGTTTTGCGCCCGTTCAGGGCGCGGACAGCCATGATAACACGCTTCAAGAACGTCCATTCCTTGTCCGACATCAGGTCTCGTGGCAAGCTGGTCTCCATTGCAGATACCAGCTTGAATAATACTTAAACCTCGGCGTGAATTCCTTTTGTCAACACGACCTAGCCCGCAATTGCGGTCGCGGCTAACCTGATGCACGATGCAGCGAAAGGAAACACTATGACCAAATCATTAAGAACTTGTTTGTCTTTGTGGTTGGTTGCAGTCGCTCCTGCGTATGCGCAACAACCTCCTCGTCTCGTTTTGCAGCTGACCGTTGACGCGTTTCGGGGCGATCTACCGGCACGCTACTTTGAGAATCTTGGGGAGGGTGGCCTTAAGTATTTACTAGAAAACGGTGTACACTATCTGGACGCCCATCACTGCCATGCCAATACAGAGACGGTTGTCGGACACGCTACATTGGCGACCGGGGCAACACCGGCAGTGCACGGGATGATCGGAAACACCTGGTTCGACAGAACCTTGGACCGCGTTGTCTACAACGTTGAAGACAGCACCGCTCCGCTTCTTGGAGATGGTGCTGGCGTCAATAACGATATTGAAATTGACCCAACACAGGCGGCAGCTGGCACAGATGGGCGGTCACCACGCGCTATGCTTGTTACGACGCTTTCGGACGAACTAAGCGCTTCCACTGCTGGTGCGGCCAAGGTCTTTGGAGTTTCAATCAAAGACCGTGGGGCTATTACAATGGCGGGACAAAGCGGCAAAGCCTTCTGGTTCTCAAAAGCCGCAAATCGTTTTGTCACAAGCTCCTATTATTACGACAAATACCCGGATTGGGTTTCCGCCTGGAATGACGCATCGCCGAGCGCCTCCTTTGAAGGAACCTCTTGGGAATTGATGCACCCAAAGGAAGCCTATCTCTTTGGCGACCGCGACAACCAACCATGGGAGACGGATGTCGCCGGGTTCGGCATAACCTTTCCTCATCGCTATTCTTCGACGCAAAATGGGTTTGACCCGCTAGAAAACCCCTACTTTACGACCTTTTTAACGCTTAGTCCCGCTGGCGACGATCTGACGGCGCAATTTGCCAAACGATTGATTGATGCCGAGGATATCGGGCAAGACGCGGTAACGGATTATCTGGCGATTAGCTTCTCGTCCGTGGACTACGTCAACCATGTGTTTGGCCCCTCCAGTCTTGAAGCCGAGGACACGATATACCGCCTCGATCAGACTCTCATGAATCTCTTCGCGTTTATCGACGACCGGATCGGGCTGGAAAACGTTTTGATCGTTCTATCGGCGGACCACGGCACCACTGATGCGCCGGGCTATTTGGAGAGTGTTGGCATCCGAACTGGCCTTGTTGCTCCAGACACCTGGGACCCGACGGAACAGATAGCCAAGCTTAAGGAGCGGTTTCGGATCACCGGGAAATTGCTTGAGGGTTATAATCACCCCTATCTCAATATCGCCCCCGAAGTATTGGCTCGCAGTGATATCGATTTACCCACGCTGGAGTCAGCTATTGCAGAAGAGCTTCTATCCTTTCCCGATGTGGCATTCGCCGTCCCCGGTACGGCTATCGAAGCAAACACCCTGCCCGATACCGGCATCATGCGCCTGGTCCGCAACAACTATCATCCCACCCGATCCGGGAACATATACGTAGTCTTCAAACCCGGTTGGTTCATCGCAGACTTTGATGGTCTGTCCGTCACATCCACCCACGGGTCACCGTGGCGCGGTGACACACATGTGCCGATTATCTTTGCTGGACCGAACTTAAAACCACAACGGGTCGCACGCCGTGTTTGCACGACTGCTCTCGCATCCACACTTTCTGCCTTATTGAGCACGGCACGTCCTAATGGTGCGAGTGGTGAGGTACTACAAGAAGTCTTGGATTAGACCGCTGTGACGCGCGAGACCTGATAACGAAGCACGCTGGGCTAGACGGCATCTTCCACACGTTATCCGCATATTCGCTGCTTCCTGGCAACTACGGCACCCGCCCAACGCAGCACTCTTTAGCGTACTCAGCTGCGGAGCAGATCTTCACGGAACATAACGTTCTGGCTTCGGAGACTGAATACTCTCCAAATATTCAGCAATTTCGATAAGTCTGGAAGGAATACGCGTAACCAAACCGTTGCCCGTATCGAATTCGACAGCAGGGCCGTCATTCAATTCGGTGATTATCGGCATGTCATCGCGAGGTTCTTGTACTTTCAAGTAACCGTCCAAGATCGACATGACCTCCAACATGGGCCACACGCCCCCCCTTCGGTCGGAAATCTTTGTTAAATCAGCAGGCTCTGTTTTCAAAGCAGCTGCGTCAGGTCCTTTTCCGGATGCATCGATTCCGTGACATCTGGCGCAATGCTCAACAAAGAGGTCTTTGCCAAGGTCCGAAAAATCGTCGGCCGCAGATATCGTTGCAGCCAAAGAAATGACTATGCTCGCAACGATCATGAAGTGCCGCATAAGCCGGAGGTCCTTTGTTATACGAGAGTTTACTACAACAGAAATGGACCGACATCTTCCCCCGGTCAACATCGGTCCTTTACCATAAAACATTCGCTATCCTGTGGCCCAAAACCGATTGATGGGGACAGGCAGCAGCGAGCTCAGAACAGCATCACCAATTAACATTCGAAATTTAGCATGTAATCACGTTCGTCTCTTTGACATAAATCATATGTCAACTCGCATTTAGCCAGAACTGGGCTCGACTTGCCAATTCGGCCAAAAGATCTTGAGTGTCTGCTTACGCCTAGCTGACAACGGCGCTTCACAATGCTAGGCCTGCAATAGTCACCGGGTCAAAAAAGGTGCAAGTCCAGAACACCGGCAAACGGTCAATTGCTGACCTAGCGCCAAGAACACTAATCTACTGTTGGATGCTTTCTAAGAAAAACAATAACCCTGCTAACTCGCGCGGAGTGGGCGTCAAGACACCCTCGATTTCAACCGGAACCAGGTCTTCCGCCATTTCCCCGCCAAACTCCGGCATAACCCGAGCAAGATGGCTGTTTTCTGGGTCGCCATAGATGTAGCTTAGTGCCCGTGCTTGAGGGAAAGTGCCTCCGTTCTCCACGCTCAATGTTGTCAAATCTGTTGGCGCAACGGAAAGACCGCTGCTTGCCGGGCCACCGCCTCTACCATCCACACCATGACAAGAAGTACAGTTTTCTGAGAAAAAGGCCGCCCCATCAGCGCGAGTGGGCATGACGTCGGCGTCAGGATACAGATCTGTACACGACACTGTGGCCAGAGCAATAAATCCAGCCGACAAAATAACCCACCTTTTAGCGTGCATGCTCTACCCCGGTTTTTAATCCAGCCTACGGTCTATTATAGCACATGGCAATGACAGCAACTGCGGTTAAAAATCAGGAAGGGTCAACTTTACAAACTCTTACAAGGACATGGACATTGCCGCTCACCATGGGCGGTGAAAGCTATTTCTAGACCTTCTATGTCTGTGGGCATTTCACTTTTGAGAATCTAAACAAAGTATACGACAATCTGGATTGGGAGATCCAAACATGCTGGAAACCTCGTCCCGAATAGTTTGGCTCGAAGCGATAGGGGCGATCCTAATGATCCTACTCGGGTCCGGGCTGCACTTTGCATTTGTTTTGCTAGGATGTTGGACGCCAGTGGCGCTTGTGGCAGCTGTCAACGAGTCAATTTGGGAACACTTAAAGCTGGCTTTTTGGCCAGGATTGTTTTGGGCCTGCCTAATGCCGCTTCCACCCCGACTTACAAGAAGGGACGTATTTAGTGCTAAAGGAGTTAGCCTCGCAATTACTGCTATTTTGATTGTAATAGTATTCACAGCATACACAGAGATATTTGAGCGCAACTTTTTGTTGATTGATATTGGGATATTTGTTGCAGCAATTTGCATCGGCCAGATCGTGTCAATTCTGTTGCTTGCTTACGAAGATCGAATGCGTGCACTCATTCATGTATTCGGCGTGTTTCTCCTTGGGGTTCAAGCTGTCGCCTATAGTACCCTAACATTTTTCCCTCTTAATCATTGGCTGTTCATTGAAGCACATTCTGGCACGATAGGTATTCCTGCCCGTTAGATGGACGGTCGGTCCTATTGGCGACGCATGCTTGCATCCCCATGAATTAAAAAAACGATTTTCCCAAGCTTGACGGGCGTTAAACAGGGCGTTTGAGTATAGGTATGGACCGTTGGATTTCGGATTCGATTGCCAAGATCAATGCAGATGCTCACCGCTCTGCCGATACGCACCTTTTCAAGCTTCCCGTCCGGGGGCTGAAGGGCGTAGACATCTATCTCAAGGATGAAAGTACACATCCCACTGGCAGCCTCAAGCACAGGCTGGCACGTTCGCTTTTCCTTTATGCGCTTGTAAACGGGAAAATAAGGGAAGGGACACGTGTAATCGAAGCCTCGTCTGGCAGCACTGCCGTTTCAGAAGCTTACTTCGCCCGTATGATCGGAGTGCCTTTTACCGCGGTTCTCCCAAAATCTACCGCCAAGAGCAAAATCGACCTAATCCGGTTCCAAGGTGGGGAAATCCACTTCGTCGATGCGGCGCCGGACATGCACAAGGCCTCGGTTGAACTGGCAGCTGAAGTCGGTGGCTACTTCATGGATCAGTTTAAGTACGCCGAGCGGGCGACGGATTGGAGAGGCAACAACAACATTGCAGAAAGCCTTTTTCGTCAGATGGAACGAGAGCCACATCCAATTCCATCGGTAATTGTGATGAGCGCGGGCACTGGCGGAACTTCAGCAACGTTGGGGCGGTACATTCGCTACAAAGGCTTTAACAGTGAATTGATTGTTGTGGACCCCGAAAACTCAGTGTTTTTTGATAGCTTTCGAACTGGAGACAGGACCCTGACCCGCCCCTGTTCAAGTCGTATTGAAGGTATCGGACGTCCTCGGGTAGAGAAGTCATTTTTAGCAGATGTAATCGACCGTATGATTCAAGTGCCGGATGCGGCAAGCATTGCGACTATGCTCTGGCTTGAAGATCGGATCAGGCGGCGGGCGGGCCCATCAACAGGCACAAACCTCTGGGGGGCTTTGCAAATTGCGCAAGAGATGGAGGCTGCCGGACGATCTGGCTCCATTGTCACTATTCTGTGTGACGACGGAAACCGTTATCTCGACACCTACTACGATCCGGAATGGGTGATGGAAAACTTCGGCGAAACCGCTTCTTACGAAGCTAATTTGGCGGCATATCACTGAATTCAAACGAAGAGGACGACATGAAAAGGGTGAAATTTGTGTTTGCTGCGCTTCTGGCATCAATGGTCGCCGTGGTGTTTTGCCCCACAACAGTTTTGGCCGCCTCCCAGGAAGCACAACGGATCATCGAAAGCGCGGCTGCTGATTGCAAAAACTTCGAGAATGGAGAGTTTGATCAGGGTGACGCTGTGACCGAGATCGAGCTGCGCTCACAGTTTGGCGCGGTTAAGGCTGAAATCGTAGATGAAAGCCAGTATTCCTGCTCTTCTGCTGCCTCTATGTACTGCGGAACAGGGGGTTGCATGCTCAATCTTATCGTCGACGATGAGACCATGTCATGGCAGGCAACGGGTTGGCGTCTTATTGACTGGGGGCCTGACCGTATACTGCTTATTGGACGAGACGGTGGTTGGTGCGGAGGCGCAGGAGCCGAGGTTTGTTACGAGGCTCTGGTTTGGAGTAATGGGAAGATTCTAACCGTAGGTTCGTCGCCAGAGTAAGACCGCGCAGCGCTAGCGGTTGTTTTACGCGCTTGGCCTAATGGGCCAGAACTTTTGGATCGAGCTTTATCTGTTCGACGACGATTTCCTAAAATTTCGACTTATTACCGAAACAAAAAACTTTTCCGCGAGGGCGATGGCAGACATGAAGATGATAAAGCACCTGTCATAACGGGTCGCGACCCGGAACCGCTCTTTCAGCCGTCCAAATAAGTTCTCAATCTTGTGACGGATTCGATAAATCTTGGCAAAATATGGTGCAAAATCTTTGCGGTTCTGTTCCGTTTCTCTGGATTCGCAAGACCCGCTAGTGAATAACCGCTTCTAGCCGCAAGCAGCCAGTGATGCTCACCTCAGAGAACGGCAGCACCGAACTCTAAGCCGACCTTCAAAGAAATATTGTAAACTTCGAATTACGAGCAAATCAGGCGTTCGGCTAGGTTCACGTTTTCAGAAAAATGGAATCGCATTTCTTTTCTGGGCATTGGATCGGGCGATTGAAAGTTAAAGCCTAAATACTTCTGTGAGGGTAAACCGATAGGAAGAATTGCCGAAAACAATGTATTCAGTGAGAAAGCCAAATTGCTTAAGTGAGGGACGCCGTGACTTCTGAGAACACCCTAATCTACCTGTCTGACGACGATCTCGGGGGTTTAGGCGTCCAACCTTCTGAAGTTGCCGATGCCATCGAGGCTGCCCTAATAGCCAAGGCAGATGGAAAGCTTCATACTTCTCCCAAGACAGTCATCTTGCCCGCCGACGGGCGCTATGCAATGTCAACTTTGGCAATGGGAGATGATGGATTCATCGTGACCAAGCAGGTTACAGTGTGTCCGGAAAATCCGGCGAGGGGTCTCCCTGCGATAAACGGTGCCATCATGGTTATGGATGCGCAAACAGGACAACTTCGCGCGGTCTTGGGGGCGAATTGGATTACGGCAGTCAGAACTGCGGCGCTGTCAGTGGTAGCAGCGCGTCGGCTTGCTGACCCTCATGCCGAGACGGTGGCATTTGTAGGCGCGGGTGTGCAGGCTCACTCCCACCTAGTCGCGTTTTCAGAACTATTTCCCCTGAAACGAATTCGCGTGTTCGGACGTGGTAAAGAGAATGCCGACAAGCTTTGTCGTTTTGCTCGCGGCATGGGTCTCGAAGCCGAAACATGCGCCAATGCCAAAGACGCTTTGAGTGATGCCGAACTGATAGTGACATCGATAACGTTGGACTACTCTATTGAACCCTTCTTGGATGCCCGATGGCTGAAGCCGACTGCCTTCGCCACCATAACTGATGCGTGCATCCCGTGGGTGCCGGCGCATATGACTGCTTTCAAAACGGTAATTATCGACGACCGTTTGCAGGAATTGGAAAGCGACAAGCCGATGTTGCCATACGAGCAAGTTGCCGGCGACTTGACGGAATTGGTTACTGGCAATGTTGACGTCCGAGCACGCAATATGCCGGCGGCTTTTGCTTTCAGAGGGATTTCATTGGGGGATTATGCTGCTTCGGTCCTCGCAGTTCGCCGGTTCACCGAAAAACCCGTGAAGTGAGGCCAAAGACATGAACACCCACTTTTATTTTGATACCGGAATGGTCGCTTTGGGCCCAGATTTGCCGTTCTCTGCGATCAGTTCAATTAGTTGGCCGCAGCCCAAAACGGACATACGAATTGGCACCGCAATGTTAAACTGGACGGGTAATTTGTTATCGAGATACTTGATTGCAGATTTCAGTTGATAGGAGTGCGCTACTTGCGCACCCCAATTCTTTGAATGGTGCCGTTTATTGCCGCTTCAGCATCCGTTTCGCAGCGGCTTCCAGACTTTCATAGCTGTCGCCAGACACCGATACGGCCACTTTCTGGATTGTTCCGCCTTCGAATTCTCCCGGTGTGCTGTACAGTTGGCTGACAGCGTCACCGCTATCGTATCCGATGCACAACCCATCCCCGGACAGCGTAAATTTGCCAGATTGCGCGCGCATGTCACCCGAAGCCACCTCCTGATCATCGATGTAGAGGTTCATCGATCCCAAGACCTCACCGTTGTCACCGGTGCCAGGACAAAGCCAAACCTGGCCCGTGCGGCAGGTCACGGAACGCTGGATCTCTTTACTTTTGGACTCTGGGAAGTTGTTGGTGGCCCGCTAGAGGTGGCACATGCGCGCCGGGTTCTGGTCACCGCCCGATATGACCAATCAGGGAAACTGCTTCAAATGACCAGCAAACCCAAACCTATCCTCTAATCACGCCTTTGGGTCACCGCTGAACTGAAACGGGAAAGCGAAGACTTCAATGCCCCCACTAACTGACGGTCACTCCCGCTGGTGCATCAAGCATGGCCAGCGACCAGATGCCTTGTCCAAACGAACAACAGAATGGATCTTAAAATGAAAACGATCACAATGATCACACTGGCTGCAATGATGCCAACTCTGTCCTTAGCAGATGAAAGCTGGACCGGCTTCAATGCAGGTTTGCAGCTCTCGACAATCGATGTTTCCGAGGGCAACAAAGACAATGGGAATGCAACTCTGGGCCTTCATGCTGGTTATCTTCACGATTTTGACGGCTACGTAATTGGCGGTGAACTTTCTTATGACGCGGGCGCTGAGGTTGAGGCAGGAGGGGAAGCTGAAAAAGTCGATACCCTGCGCCTGAAGTTTAAAGGCGGGCACGTATTTGGCCGGACATATCTCTATGGCGTGGTTGGCTATGCAAAAATCGATGGCGGATCTAAGAGCGAAGATGGCTATTCTGCGGGAGTTGGTGTGACTTATCGAGCGACGGACAAGATTTTGATTGGTCTTGAATACCTGCGAGACACATATGACACGTCGGGTGATGACATCACGGCGGACTCCGTCGCGCTTCGATTGTCCTACAAGTTCTAGTTGAAGCCGGTCGAGAATTCCAAAATGGTGGGGGGCCGCTGACTGCTACGCACCCCCACCTAAAGAAATTCAGCGTGTAGTGAGTTTTTTGCGAGGCATTTGGCTAGACAGGTTCGTATTTCGGTCGAAGTCTGCTTTGAATGGCAAAACTCCCTCTGTCAGAGTGGTGGGTCTTGGAGTTGAACAGATGGACATAGCGCGATTTTCCGAACACCTCATGGGCATGAAGGACGAGGTTTGGTTGCGGCATGCAAACCCTTGGTCAGTCTGGACCCGCGTGCTGACACCGTTGCCTCTATTGGCGCTGGCGATCTGGAGTCGGGTTTGGATTGGTGGTTGGGCATGGGTTGCCGTCGGCGTGGTTTTGGTCTGGGTCTGGATCAATCCGCGCGCGTTTTCCCGACCTAAGACCTTCGAGAGCTGGTCAGCCCAAGGTGTATTGGGCGAGCGTGTCTGGCTGCGACACCGAGACAAGATTGCGGCTCATCATATACGAGTGGCCAAAGCACTGGCCTATGTCAGCGGATTAGGTCTTCTGCCGTTTGCATACGGCCTTTGGCTATTCGACTTGGGGTTCACATGCCTCGGCATAGTTGTGATCTCAGGTGGAAAGATGTGGTTTGTTGACCGAATGGCGTGGATCTGGAGCGACTTTCTGCGTAATGGTGGGGTGCTGGAAGACCTGGCGGCTGGGACGTAGGCCCAATCACTTATCTTTCTACGCCAGCCCCCAAGTCTTGCTCCGCGGGCAGGCTCCTGCCTTTCAGCAAAAGATTAACCGGAATCGTGGGTCAATTGGATCGCCTGAATCAAAGAAGCGTTTGCCACCATCGTGCAATCAAGCTTTAGGTTTCAGCGGATCAGAGGCGCACTCATTATCTTCTTTCTCTCGATGTCCAACTCGTCGATTCCTGCATCTCTAAGCAGTCGATGCGTCAGGTGGACCGGGTCGCGACCTGTTTGTATCGACGGCTTGAGAAAGCCCAGAAGCCATCCCCTCAAATCAAATCGGCCAAAGTGCTTTGGAGCTGCCTTAGTTTCGTGAATCTCAAACTCGTTTTTATCAATTGGTTTCATAGTCGCCTCCAGAAATTGTCTTTCCTCGACCATGCAACGCTGCGGCCTTCGCCCTCAAACGTTGATACTTGACACCCATTGTTCCAAAAAGTCACAAAGGGTCGTGCCGAGACTTTTACCCCCCCTAAACGCATTGCGCGCCTTTGAATCGGCGGGTCGATTGGGCAGTTTCACCAAGGCCGCCGCAGAGTTGGGCGTCTCCCATTCCGCCATTTCCCGACATGTAAGAGGGCTGGAGGCACGTCTGAACGTTCATCTCTTCCGCACCCAGAACAGCGGTGTTGCACTGACCGATCAAGGTCGAACATACCTGACTGAGATTACTCCGGCCTTTGACCGGATCGCTCTGGCTACGGAGGTACTTTCGGTTCCTCCCAAAGGCACCGTTACGCTGACGACAGAAACCACAGTTGCCCAGAAATGGTTAATCCCACGGCTTGCAAGTCTTAAGACCCGTCACCCCGAAATTGATCTGAAACTGTCCGTAACTACTAAGGTCATGGATATTGAGGCCCATGATTTCGACATTGGGGTGAGATATTTGAGAACCGGATCGGTTGATGGATACCATCTGCTGTTTCAATCTGAAGTTCGGGCTTATGCAGCACCCGGCTTTGCGCCGATTTCAGATGGCAAATTGGATATTGAGGCGCTTGCTCGCGGCCCTTTGATTGAAGAAGCTACGTTCAGCCTGTGGACTGATTGGTTCAAGCGGGTCGGACTTAATGAGGTCCCTGACCTCAAATTGCCCCATCCACTTGGCGCATTATTGGCAATCCAATCGGCAGTTGCCGGTCTAGGAGCAGTGCTGATGGACAAGAATTTATGTGGACCTGAACTTCAATCGGGCGTTTTGGTTGAACTCGCGGACATCGAAATCCCATTCGGCGGGTATTACCTGGCAGTCAACAATCGCGCCGGGCGCCGCAAAGCCGTTCGCGCCGTCTGCCAATGGCTGCTCGATGAATGCGCAAGCAACTGAGGAAACGAAAGGCTGAAAGCCCGTGCTATTGATTTATCGCAATTCGCAAAAGATTGAGACGATCCCGTCGACTGTTACTGCTTTGTCCCTTTTCAAACACAATCACCAAGCGCCAAAAACTAACATTGTGCCAAGTATTTACGCCATTTGTTTTGGGAGAAATACCGAATGACTAGTTCAGAGATCGTAGTTCGACGAATGTCAGATACAGACAATGATGCAATGTCTAAACTGCTTGGTGATGTTTTTAGCAGGCGTGATCCTCCCACCGTTTCAACTAAGTTCTCGCTTGAAAAGCTCGAAAAGATCGCCGAACTATTTGGATCAAAATCAGCAAAGGAGGGTTTGTCGTCTGTTGCTCTCGATGAAGCTTCTGGTGAAATAGTAGGCGCAGTTCTGGCACATTCGGCAAACCTTGGCATGGTTGGCTCAGCCACAGTCTACAGTCCTGAAGCGGGACCATTTGAGATACTTGCGAAATTCCACCTCAGAATTCGAGGGATGATTGCTTATCTCTGAGCCTGGTCCCCTGCCATTTCCAGAAGTCGGTAAGGGCTGCCTTTTCCCGGACACATGTCGATTGTTCAACCTTCAAATTCATTCGCATTCAAAAGTTCCAATCCTAAACAGTCTTCAATCAAAACCTTCAGCGCTCGACGCGCTGTTGGTTTCGTTTTGTTTATAGTGGTCAGAGGGATTGGTGATTTCGGATTTGCGGGTAGACTAAAATTTGAAAGCGACAACAGGGGAATGCATGAGAACTTGGCTGTTTAGGATAATTGGACTCGTTGCGCTTCTCGCTTTCGCAGCAATCGCATTTGTTTGGTTGCTACTTGCTGCACCGTTGTTCTCAGATATGCGGCGCAACCTTGTGGAAAAGGTTCTTTCGGAACAAATTGGTCAACCGCTTCTGGTCAACGACGATGTGAGCGTCGCACTTGGTCGCATTACCCACATCTATGTCGGTGGCGTTGTAATCCCCAGCGAGACACTGCCAGATACATCTCTTGCAGAATTAAAGCTCCTTGAAATGGAACTGAACGTTGCCGCCTTGGCCAACGGACGTCTGCACTTTGACAACCTTTTGGTGGACGGTCTCCAGGCAAACTTTCTTACAGCCTCTGATGGCACAACAAGCTGGCGAAAAAGCCGACCAATGCCAACGCCTCAAACCAACGGGTCGCCGGCAGAGGACAATCAGGATGCTGAGGCCGAAATCGAGACGTCCGAAGATGGTGGCAAAGAAAGCAGTGGGATTCTTACCTTTCTCAGCGACAAGAATGTCAGTTTCACGTCAATCGGGTTAAACATCGACGACAAGGTCTCAGGCTTCTCGTTTGTGTTTGACCTTCAGTCACTTGCGCTCGAACAAGTAGATAGTGGACAAAGAACAAAGGTCTCCGGTTCCGGCTCTGTCAACGGTCAGGGTTTCCAAATCGAAGGCGACTACCCACACGCCGCACCGTTTACGACACGCGCCAGTTTCGGGGAAATGACCGTAAGCTACGATGGCGAGCCGTTGTCGGAAGACGAAGGGGGTGGCTATCGGGCTGTCTTGGAAATGGACACCGGTGAATTCGGTGACTTTCTCGATGTCATCGGGCTGGAACGCGTTCTGGAAGGCAATGGTCAGCTGCAAGCAGAGCTCGTGTCTCAGGAAGCCCTGAAGATCGAGGCGTTTACAACTACCATAAGCTTGGAAGATGGACAGAAACTCGAAGCCGAGGGCGCAATAGATGACCTTTACACCGCTCAGGGCGTCGATCTGCTTTTCAATGCGCGACTTCATCCCGAAGGACAGCCGCCGCCAGCAGCTAAAAGTATCCAGGAATTGAAGTTCACGGGCTTTGAAATGCATATGGTCGGATCCCTGGCTTCCTTCGAATTCGAGAAGTTGCTGTTCCAGACCAATGCGTTTGACCAGGGGCTGGACGTAATCGGTCCAGCGTCTATCGAAAGCATTCGCCGCATGCCGGACGGCCGGCTCGCCATGCTGGGCATCGCGCTGCAAGCCGGTCCAATTGAAGAGCCTGTCCTGAAAGCCGAAGGTGAAATTCTCGACCTGCTTCAGCTTCAGGATGTGAGTTTCGATGGCACGCTAAATGGGCCCGCCAAATTGATTTTACCCGACCTCGAGGAAAGTTTTGTCGACCAGTTTGGCGGCATTAAGGCAGACTTCAGCATATCCAATGCGGGAGGCCCGGTATCACTAAACAGGTTCAACGCGACCAGTTATGACACGGATCTTTGGGCGCTCGACCTTGCACTATCAGTCAATGAGCTCAAAGGGCTGGCTGGGCTTGATTTCGACGTGAACCTGGATGTGGGCGATGGTGCTCAATTTCTGAACGCGC
This sequence comes from Ruegeria sp. AD91A, assembly GCF_003443535.1. Taxonomy (GTDB): domain Bacteria; phylum Pseudomonadota; class Alphaproteobacteria; order Rhodobacterales; family Rhodobacteraceae; genus Ruegeria. The sequence continues at coordinate 2,699,853 of NZ_CP031946.1, forward strand.
TCAACCTGCAACGTATCGAAATTGGCGCACTCGGCATTGATGCTGAAACCTCAAAGCAGGGTGAGGACTTTGATGCTGCAATCGAGTTCGAAGCTGGCTCCTCGCAGCTTCTAGCGGCTTTAGATGCAAAATTTCCGAATGGCTCTTCTGTTGTTCGCGGCAACGTTACCAGCGAGAGGCTCGATCTCAACGACCTGAAGAACCTGACTGCCGTGCTGGACCAATTGAAAAGCCTGGTAGGGGAGACCCCAAAAGAACCTGAAGCCGAAGTTCAGCCTTTGGTTTTGCCGAAGGAGGCAAACGTCCAGCCCTTGGTGTTGCCAAAGGAAAAAGGGAAGCCTGCCGATCTTCTGGATGTGCAACGCGTGCTGCGAGAAGCTGACGTCGAGGTACAGATCGAATTCAAAGAGATTGTAGGCCAGCAAGGCGTAACATCTGTTTCCAGCCAATTGTCTGCAAAAGACGGAACCGTGGATTTCGGACCTCTTCAGATGGCTTATGGCGGCGGAACCTTCAGCTTGCGGGCGGTCATGGATCTGATTGACTCACCTGATTGGCTTTCATTGTCGGGGTCGACCTCAGGGTGGGAGTTCGGTGAGATCCTTGATGAGTTAGGGATTGGAATTGATGCCTACGGGCGTTTGAGTGGTGAATTCAACGTTTCGGGCAGTACCGCTTCTGGCAGGGCCTTCATCAACTCCATGCGTGGCAATGCGTCTTTGTCAATGTCTCAAGGCTACGTCAGCACCAGTTTGCTGGAGTTGGCGGGGCTTGGTATTTTCCCTTGGCTGTTCTCTGAAGAGCTGCGGCAAGGTTACACCGACATCACTTGCGTCGTGGCCCCTGTTAATATTGAAGCCGGGCGGGTAAGCACAAACTCTATCGTCATTGAGACAGCTTCGGTTCAGTTGGTGGCCCGCGGGCAGGTAGATTGGGTGAATGACACAATTGCGATACGAGCGGAGCCCCGTCGTGTCGGCAAACCTCTGTCCCGTAGCGCTTGGCCATTTGATGTGACAGGTCAGCTTTCATCACCGAAGTTCAAGCTGGATGTGGGTGGGTCTAGGAACAAGGCTCCAGAGGGCGCTGATGCCATGCCAGTAAACAGGCAACCTTGCGTGCCAGACATCAACCAATTGCAGTAATCGGTCGCGACCTAATTCTTCAGCGGTTCTGGCTGTTCGGCCTGGCACTCCAGAACGGCCTCAATGGCTTTTGCGGATCCGCTCAAATCGAGTTCGACTTCGGTTCCGCTTTCGCCAATAATCATAACGCTTTGGCGTTTTCCAAACTCGGTTACAAACGCCGGGTTGTCGAAAAATGCGTAGCCACCGGGCACGCCATTTTTGTAGACACCTACGGCCTCACCTTCGAACTGCGCATCACCAAAATCAAATCTTACTATGCCTGTCGCACCGTCCTCGACTTGAACCCAGGCCGGATTGTAGGCGGCAAAAAAGCCGCCAGCCTGGTTTGGTGCAGCGCCAATTTCTACTGTCATATCGTCTTCAAAGGCTCTCCACGCGAGACAACCGTTGCCTTTTTCTGGGTCGATGAGAATTGCCCAGTCGCCGGACTCACCCCACTGTTCCATCCCGGCTGCGTGAACAAACCCAGGCAGAAGCACTACAGTTGCGGAAAGTACCCACTTGATCATCCGGAGCCTCGCTGAGTTCTGAAGATTTCTTGTTTGATTCTAACCATTGCCCAATGTCAATCAATCCAATCCGACGACGGCGGTGTTGCGTTTTTGAAGTTTCTTAGATGACCCAGACGAGTTGTTAGTCAGATATGTGAGCAAGCTCACCATCCCAATCAGCTGAAGGTATTTTGGGTTCCGGCGGATCAGCGATGTAAGACGGTGTCATTATTTGAGTTTCGTTTTCATTAAAAACATCGACAATGTTCTCGCGAAGATCCGACAAGATTTTTGGCAAACTCGATCCACGAGAAGTGTACGCGTTGATTTCATAGTTGATCGCGTAATCTGCCAACTGGGTCCAAAGCACAAATGGCTCCGGGCTCTTTCTCAACCCTTGAGTTCGGTGTGCGGCCTCAATCAGCATCGCTTTGATTTTCTTGGGAGGCTCCTCGTAGCCAATCCCCACCGTCGTGTGCACCAATAGCCCCCGACCATCCACTTTGCGTGAGTAGTTCACAACTTCGGAATTGAGCAGTTGGGCATTTGGAATGCTGATCATCTCGTTCTTGATCGATTTGATGAGTGTTTCCATCAGTTTGATCTCTGTTACGTCGCCGATCTTGTCGCCGACCTGAATTCGATCACCCACATTGGTGCTGCGTCTGTAGATGACAAACAGACCGGCCATCATGTTTGAAACAACTGTGTTAGATCCTAGCGACACCATGATGCCGGCAAGAATAGTCAAACCCTGGAAGGCGCGAGAGTCAGATCCGGGAATGTACGGGTACGCAAACACCAACGCGATGACAATGAACAAAGCCCTGCACAGCATTTTTGTTGGTGCAATCCAATGATCCTCGAAGTCCTTTAGCTCAAAGGCTCCGCTCTCAATGTTTTCGAAGAAAAGATCGAGGCCTCGAATTCCCAGCCGAGTCACCGCAGCAATGATCGCAAGCATGATCAGATTGGGAATGTATCCGACAATGGCCAAAACCACAGTGACCAGCGGTTCACTGACATATTTCAACAGGATTTGGGCTATGCCCTGAGTTTCCGCGAAAGAAAGCAGAACCAAGGAAAGGTAGTAGTAGAAGAAAAAGAGGAAGAAGACCCACATCAAAACGTGGATTGCGTAAACGATGATGGAGGCGATAGCCTTGCTTCTCAGAATCGATTTTGTGGCTTCCTCAAACCCTTCTGCTCGTTTTTCCAAGTTGTTTCTAATATAGTCCAACAGTTTTCGCCGTTTAGCAAAGAAACCGTAGGAAACCAGCGCGAATATGACTGTCCAGGCAACGGCAGCAATCGCGCTGTCTACCAGCCCTTCGTTGGATCGCGCTTCGCGATATTGGAGGATCGCGGTTTCAATCGCCTCGGCCTGTAGTGCGGCCAAACTTTCGACGTCCATCTGTTCATATTCGGCATCCGCTTGGGTCGTCGTTGTAATCATCTGGCCATCGGCTCTAATGAGTTTACCGAACTCAGAGTCTATGATTTCAACATTTATGCTCGAACTCTGAGAAGCGTCGCCAACCTCAGAAAGGCGTTCAGCAACCTTGTCGGCCCGCTCAGTTGCTGGAAGGGCACTTGAACCACGAACAACGAACAGTTCTTCCCCATCCACAATCACTGGGGCAACAAATTCGGGGTCTTCTCTTTCTTCAGTCGCAACAAGTGGTTCTTCTGACTGGGCAAGCGCGACACTGCTGGCAAACAAAACAGTCGTGAACCAAACTAAAAAAGCTCTCATGATTTTGTTCCCTCTACGGGTATCAGGTGAACGTCGCGTTGTGGGAAAGGTATCGAAATCCCCTCTGCGTCAAACCGTTCCTTTGCTTGCCCCGTCAGGTCCCAATAGACGGTCCAGTAATCGTCAGATTTGGACCATGGGCGACAGAAGATATTGACAGAATTGTCTCCCAACTCGCCGACGAAAACTTCCGGCTCAGGTGTCTTCAAACAGAGCTCGTGTTTCGAAACCAGTTCTTTGAGAACGTCGATTGCTTGCGCCGCGTTGTCTGAATAAGCGATGCCAAAAACCAGATCGACCCGACGTTCTTCTGAGGCACTTACGTTTGTAATCACGTCTCCCCAGATCTTACTGTTTGGAACGATAATAATCTGGTTGTCGAACGTACGAATTTTGGTTGAAACCACAGACATCTCATCTACGAAGCCGGATGATCCTCCGACTTGAATGTAATCGCCAGTATCAAACGGCTTCAAAACCATAATCATCAGACCACTTGCGAGATTGCCTAAAGTTTCCTGAAGCGCGAAACCCAGGATGAACGACAAGCCACCGAGAACGGCAAACAGCGGAGTGACGTTCACCCCGAATAAGGCCAAGACAACGAGTATCCCAAGAACGAACACAGCCCAGAAAACTGCTGTGGCGATGAATCTCTTCAGCATCCTCGAAATAGTCGGAATTTTTTCTAACCCGCTTTCGGTGACACGGCGCACCATTCGGGCGACGAACATCATGGCCCAGACTGCCAGCAAAACACCCAGAGCAGCCATCAAAAGGCCCACACCCCCCTCCCAGGAGAACAACCAGGCCCAAGCATTTTGAAATAGCGTCTGAAAGTCAGTTGTTTTGAGAGCCCCTGCCTTCAATGCAAGAATATAGTTCGTATGGGGTTGCAGGTCTTCCGCGTTGGCCCCCTTTAATGTCCATGCCTCGAGCACGATGCGGTAGTTGTTCAGCAAAACAGATCCTGACTCACTTTGAGAAGCAAGTTGTGACCGCAGACTGTCTTCCTGTTTGCCACTCGCAGACAAAAGGCTGCGACTTGTTTGAGCGACATCTTCGAGTTGAGAGCGCACGTAGCCTTGCCAAGTACCCGCAACATCAGAAAGCTCTTTCGCAGTCAAAGGGACAAGCAAGATTTCCAAGTCATCCGCAGAGATTGATTCATCAGTGACCTCGACTACAAGTTTGTCTTGCGTCACCTCCACGGTTTCCTGCTCATTCGCAGTTTCAGGCTCAACTGGAGTTTCCTGCGCGTTGGCGGAAACAGCATGCAAAATCGCGGAAACCCAAAGGAATAGCCAAAACAACCAGGTTCTTAGTGGTCGTATCATTTCTCCGTCCCCCTCTTTATTCACTAAAAAGAGCATACCGAGGCACTATGAATCCACTTTAATATTCAAAATCGAATATTCTATTGTGACAACTGCCGTCTGGTAGAACAGTTGCACATCCAATTGGTTCGGAAAGATGGTTGTTCAAAAAGCGGATTTCGAATTCACAGCAACTCGTCGATTGCCTGCGCCGGGCGGTTAATTTGTTTGAACGATCAAAAGTTTTACGGGTTCCTCACTCTTCACCGAATACGCGTGCCCACTCCCTGACGTGTTATCCAGCCACAGAACGTCTCCAGGTCCCAGCACCAGCTTTGCATCGCCTGACGCCTCTACTTCAAGCTGCCCGAATAGGCATACACAAAGCTGAGTTCGCGTAGCCGGGGCAAATCCAGTCGATGTTCCCGGAGGCAGCTCCGCAAAGAAATAACCGTCGCGCCTGCAATGAATTTGTCGAGTAGTGTGAAATACTCTAGTCTTGGAAGCATGTTTGTGGTCGCAAAAATAAAGGCGATCATCGTCAAGACAGAAGTCGCAGACAATCCCAGCTGAGTGCCAAATTCACGGGCCTCTATCCAGAAAACGGACCAAGACATGACGACGATAAGACATACAGGAAGTATTATTTTCCAGAAGTAATAGCTAACATAACGTTCAGCTTCGAAGGTGAACCGGTATGAAGACCGCAGGGTTGGAAAGGACGTCGGTGCAAAAGTTTCGACAGCTGATGACACGTTGACGATCTGCCAGTCGGATATGCTGAGTGTATCGAATATGCCTTCGAAACTCTGATCCTTTTTGAGTAGAACTTTGTCCTCAGACCAATCCAGCGGGAATAGCGTGACATCAATGAATTGCTGATCGAAAGGAAATTCCAGCAGCTGATGGTAACTTGAAAGTGTACCGGATTGCCTCTGCAAGTAAGTTACAGCGCCACCTTCGTCTACGCTCACCAGTTCTGGCCAGCGATTGAAAACCCGTCCCGAATTGATCAACACGAGTTCTGGAAACCAGATTTTATCGACCGGCAACCGGCATCCAGCATAGGGCGCAAGACGTTCATCTTCCCATCTCAAGCGCAAGGCGAAATCGACGGTGATCGTCTGGTCGACATCATTTATTTTCGCGCACATCAATTACGCGGAGGCCCATGTTCACCTCGGTCGCGGGCCCCTTATTGTTCGGGCGAACGTCGGTATAAATGCCCGATACAACGCAAGGGCTAGATTGCCCGTAGGGGGTTTGCGCCTCCGCGTGTAGCCCAATTGTCATCGATAGGGAAAAGATGAAGAGCAAAACCAGATACTTCACATAGTTCTTCACTGTTCCAAACTCCCTAAGAAACGGAGCACGCTTATTACAGCCTTTCTTTTTCAACTGCTTTTAGGTCACAAGAAAAACTCTGCTCGCTCGACGACCCAAACCATAGCAATCAGGCTAGCGCATACCGCAACAGCCGCCCGCGAACCGGTCCAGATGCGCCCCGGCTGCTTACGCAGAAACAGTACCAGTGGCCAAACCAGCAGCACGATCATCACTTGTCCAGCCTCGACACCGACATTGAAGGCCAGCAGGCTGTGCCAGACATTCGGTGCATCGACGCGTAGGATCTGATGCAACATGAAGGAAAACCCAAACCCGTGCAGCAATCCAATGCCCGAAGTGATGGCGAAGGCTTTCAGATCACGGTGTCCCCGCTGAGGCGGTCGGACGGCCATTACGGCTGCGTAGATGATCGACACGGCAATCGCCAGCTCGACCGTCGGGATGAACCACGCTCCGCTTGGAGCAAAGCCGAAGAACCCGAGGATCAATGTGACCGTGTGGCCAAGCGTGAAGCCGGTGACCCGAGCCAGTAGGCTGCGCAGGTTTAGCGCTCCGATGATCATACAAAGCACGAATAGCACATGATCTGGGCCTTCCAGTATGTGGCGGATGCCTTCGAAGAAAAAAGTAGACGCTGCCGCTGTTGCGGACCCTGACACTTTCACCTGATCGTGCATCAATCCCGTAGCGCGGTAGGTGCGAACCTCGTTGTTGTTATAGTCGAGGATCAGGTTCGCGGTATCCTCTTGCCCTGGCAGGCCGGGATTGGTGGTGTAGGACAGGTTGTAGGTATTGATTGCCCCGATGGCGTAGTGAAGGTGCAAGTCGATCATAACGTCACCGACATAGGTCTCGCCCATCTCGGGAAACACAGTGCCATCGGCCATTGCAGTTTGTGCCTCTGCAAGGGTGGCAAATCCCAGTTCCAACCCCAATGGATGGAGGGCTATGGCCCTTAGGGAGGCCCTTTGCGGGATTGAGCAATGCAAAGAGCCATAACCGCGACGACTAAGCCATAAACTGATTGAATTCGTCGCTAATGCGGACAAACGCACAGCGCAAAACTATGGGCGAACTACGCAAATTTATGGGGTGCGCGAAGTGTTATGGGCAAACCTACACCTGATGTAGGGACGCTCATAACGATGCATTCCCAACATTGATTTCATTGAAGAAAATCTTGGAAGCTTGCCCATAACTCTGCGCGGTATTTGCGCATAACTTTGCACGATTTGCCCATAAGTTTGCGTGCCACAGAGAACCCATCGAAGAAACCAGCTCCTATGGCTTATCTGCAATTCTCAAATGCAACTTATTCCCAATCGCCAGCAGACGAGCGCCACGTCTTAGCGTCCGCATCCCAAACACTGGCGGTGACGCAAGGCGTTGGGTTTATTCCATCGCAATTGGATCCATGAATATCTGCCACAACAACGCGTTGACGCCCAAAATCAACGACCGTCCAGCCTTGGTTAAGCAAGGAGTGCACCTCTTCACTAACCCAAAAGTGCGACATGCATCCGCCAGTTCCGCAATAAAGAGATGCGGCGCTTGAACACGCGAATCCAGACTCATTCAGAACCCAGTCGTGTTGAAGATCTCCGTCGAGATCGACCCTTTCAACCGCGCCCCAGGCTATGTCAAACTGACCGTCGTTGAACTCCCCGCAGGCCTGTTCCGCCAGATCAACCTTTGCCCGCAAACCGGGCGGAAGTTGCGAAACATCAGCCGCAACAGCTGGTGAGGTCCAAACAAGGCCCGAAGCAAGCACAATCCCGGCGACCAAACATTTCATCTGACGCGCTATTTGGAAAGCTGGTAGGCAGGAGGTATCAATTGCACTGATCATACCTGTAGTCCCCATATTCCAGCCAGTTTTCCGAGCCGTCGCTAAAAATCAGAAATTCGGACCTGTCTTCCCCAAGCAGGGCCACGACAAATCCGGTCGGCGGCTCAGAGTTTCCGAAGTAGCTGTAGGCCGTCATGGCTCTGATCGACTCGCCGTTAACCGTTACTCGCGTGTCCCACTCTCCGTCCGGGTTGTCCAAAATTACGGGTTCGATTACGCGTTTTATCGCTCCGCCACCACAATAGACGATGCCTTCGGGTGCTTCGTAGGAGGTCCCCTGGCTAGCATCTGAATCGCACGCGGAACGAAGGGACCGAATTGCCGCGCCGGAACCTTTCAAGTCAAAGATTCCATAGCTGATATCTTGATCAACCATCGACAGGTTTACCGATGCATTGGCCGCAAGTTGGTCTAGTACAAAACCATAGTCCTGCTGGCTATTGAAACTGATCTCGACGGGATAATTGTCAACGATCTGCAAAGCAGCGTTTTCAGCGCCAACCTGAAATGCGCCAACTTCGGTGGTGCCGTTCTTCAAAAATCGAATGGAAAGCCCCTGCTTATCCACAATGTCCTGGCTGTCCTCGTATCCAGCCGGAGCAAAGCGGATACGGTTACACTGAAGTTCCAGCGTCATGTTTCCGGTCTGAATAAAAGCATTGGGGTTAGGCCCGGAGTTGAACGACCACTCCGCTGATGCTGTGGTCGCCATTGCCATCATCAGTGTTCCAATGGAAATCGTTTGGAAACTCATTTTCTCTCTCCATGGTGTTTTGGTTCGTATTGTCATTCAGCCAGAGTTTCCGGCCCGTTACCCGGGCGACAAAGTTAGGAAACAGGTGCGCCGTATTCGTTTGCGCCTTCTTGGGAAGGTCGCGTCAGCCACCAGATCATCAGGATGGACAGAACCAATTGAAGAATTGAGACAACAACAATACCGGTCACGCCCAGGACGGCCGCAGGTCCTCGCAATGCATCGGGGTTTTCGGTCCCTTGCTCCAATACCGAGAAGAACGCCACCCCACCCAGCATAACAAAAAGAGTTACAATGCTGAGCGCCATCGGCAGCAGCAAGTACCAGCCAGGTCGTCCTGTATCATGCAGCCTTCTCCAACCAGCGGCCAGCATAGGTATGAGAACGGCCAGTTGGAAAACAGAGGACAGAACCCGTGATCCCTGCCCTGTTTCGGGGTTGGTCCCGAATAAGATGGTGTCCAGCACAGCTAAAGCAGCACTCACGAGAACCACAAACAAGAAGAACCACCAGTATTCCGAGCGTATAGCCCGACCGGAGAACTGGAAGTATTTCGAGAAACACGTCTTAACGGCTTCACCAAATCCCATCTTTCAATCCCTTCATTGTTTCTGTGCGGCCTCAAATCGCTTCGCCGCTCAGGGGAACACACTCGCAGCTCCCACTTACTTTTTTGTTGAACGCAGAGGCCTATCGTACGAGAGCGTAGAGAAATTTACGCGCGGAAAAAATATTGATTTATGAAAAATTAGATTCAAACATGCGAATTCGACACAACTTTATTTTACCTCCGTTGTTGTCGTTGCTGCTCGCTGTGCCGAGCCCTTCCGACTGCTGGAGTGAGTGCTGGCGGTCGGAAGGCACTTTATTATGATTGAGCGCTGGGAGGACGCGATGCTTAGACTTAACGAACTCGCCCTCTCTCCAGAGTTTGCTCTAGCATTTGCTAGTGGCGTCATTCAGCCTTCGCACGTTATTGGCGGCCCCGATAGTCAACAAAATATCGTCCCGCCGACCAAGCCCCCCACGGCAAGTTTTGGGAAAGGTAGTCACAGGATCAAGGTATGTTCAATTGGCTGCACAGGCGCGAGAGCTTCAAACAAGCGCATCCAATTTCACTAATTTCAAGGGAACCAGAGGGAGAAGAAAATGTCTAACAAGATGGTGATGATTGCGGGCGCAACTTGTTTCACACTGCTTGCGGCCTGCGACGATACGAGTACATCAAGCGCGTCCGCCGAGCTCACGCCGGCTCAGCAGGCGTGTTTGCGAGATGTAGCCAATACGACAAACAATTCGCAAGTCGTGGTGCTCTCATCCGCGTTTAGCGAGGCGGGAACACAGGTCACTGTAGGCGTTGGCGAGGATCGTGCTCCTTGGAATTGCATTGCTTACAGTGATGGCGCGACGGCTGGTATCGAGTTCCTGGGCGACGAAGGCGCATTGTGAGCAGTCTGCTGCGTAGCCGAAAACGGCTGCGCAGAACTGGCTCGCTCTTCGGATAGTTCGACTTGGTTTGTAGAATAACCACCATCGTATTTGCGATCCTTTACCTGTTGGCGTTGATTGCATTCTTGACGGGCACATTTGGCTGGCTGGGACAGGCACGAGACCCTTTGTCCTGGGTGTTCCTTTTGCCGTTGGGACTGCCTTGGATACTTCTAGCGGACTTGGTCTCGGAGTCAGCCAAGCCGTGGTTTGCGGCGATTGCACCGATGCTCAACCTGTTGGCGCTGGTCTTGATTTGCAGATGGGCACGCAGATTGCGCCAGTAGTGGTGGCTGAACTCTTTCTCACCAAAAGGGAGGAAAACATGGGAAAAGTAATCTTGGGAATTGTGATCGGGCTCGTCCTCGGCGTGGTTGGGGCGATGACCTTGGGTGGCGGGGCCGCGGTGGGTGTCGGCGTTGCGACAGGCTTGTCCGCCGGTGTCTGCTCCACATTGAAAGGAGCACAAGCCGAGAACCTGATCACCGCCGAGCAAGCGGATCAGATCCTTAACCGCGTAAATTCTGAAATGGCGTCACTGCAAGGAATTGAAACGACGGACGAGATCGTCGGCAGCGCGCAGGCATGCGATGAATTTCTGTCAAAGTTACGAGAAGCCAAGTGAGGTTCCGATTTGCACGGAACAAAACTCCAAGGATTAGCCAGCAAGGGACCATTTGATGAAATTCGCTGTACTCAAATTTCTCGCACCGATGTTCGCAATCGCAGGCACGGCTTCGTTTGCAATGTCTGAAGCAGACGACGCGTGTATCGATCATTTGCGACAGGTTGGAGGACCAGACGGTCAATCAGGTACGATTGAAAGCTCAGAGTTCTCAGAAGCGGGCACGCTCGTCATGCTACGTGACGCAGGCGGAACACTTTGGCGCTGCATCGCGTACAAGGATGGAAGCATCGGCGAGATGTCGGTTGTCGAAGCGATGGATGATGGCGGTGGAGCCATTGCAGGCGCCGCCGGGTCTACTGGTAGCCAACGCGTCAAATTTGATTCTGGTTCCACTGGCGCAGAACTCGTTGGTGAACTCGCGCCCGGAGCGTCGCTGCAATACGTTCTGGGTGCCAAAAACGAACAGTTCCTTTACGTTCGCGTTGCTCCGCGAAATGGCTCCTTGGACTACGTTATTCGCAACCCCGATGGATCTGAACTGTTGGGATTGATGTCGGCGGACAAGGAGTATCGAGGACAGCTTTGGCAATCCGGTGATCATGTTGTGGAGGTTATCAATCGCAGCAACTCTTCTGTCGACTACAACGTCATTTTCGGAATTGAATAGGTGATCAATCAGAAACCCTGGAACGCAAGTCCAAAAAAGCGAGGGAAAAACAGATGAAGCCCAAGGTCCTATTGGTGATCGGCACGGCGTGTATTACTGCGCTTGCAGCATGCGACGACAGTGGTGGATCAGTGGATGCAAGTGCACCAACTGTGGGCAGCTCTAGCGATCTATCGTCATTTGAAGGGGCAAGAGCGGGCCAAGCTGAAATGGGCATCCAAAGTCTCGGATTTGAACTCATCCGAAGCGAAGGGCTGACCTCGTACTGGTTTAACAAGAATACTGGTGCATGTGCTCGGATCACGACATCTGACGGAAGGTACTCAGATGTAGCTATGCTGCCATCAGGTGACTGCTGACAAATTTTCATCAAACTAACATCTGCATAAGGGAGCTCTAGTTTGCATTTCGACTTGGCACATGCGGCGGTGACCATCGTCGCTCTAATTGTAACAAACCTGGTATTGAAATCGGCCGGCGTGATAAACGAAGAAAACAAACACCAATTGAACTGGAAAGTTTTTCTGGCCTACTTCGTGGTCGTCTTTATCATCAATCTGGTGTGGCCGATTTAAAGCTTCAGGTCGGAAAGTCTATCGCGCACTTGATACGGCTGCTGAGAATGAGCCGCTCCAATAGATTATCAAGTGGGAAGAGTTTGAGCATAACAGGCTGACAAATAGAAAGGAGCTGGCATGCGGTTTTTGACGTCCCTCATGTTCATTGGTGTTCTTGCAACCGCTGCAAATTCTGACGTAACCAGTCGAAACGGTGGTCCAAGCAGCAGTCAAATGCTCTCAAAGGGTGGTGACGGAGGCGTTGATGGTGTCGCTTTCTTTCGCCCAGTCTTAAGCGGAGTGTTGTATCGATCCGGTTTCAAGGGCGGCGACAAGGACCGAACGGGCCTGCGTGAAGAACAACGCGAAACTTTGTGTGATGAAGGGTTTTCAACCGGGTTTTATGCGGACTTCGGCAAAAACACTGAATACGGTCGCACCAGTTGCGGAAACGGATCCTTTGTCTATCAAAGCGCCAGATCCTCCCGACCCAGTGCTGTCATGGCGTCCATACACGAGGTGATTGAAAACCCTGGAAAAGGCCCTGTCCTGGTGCACTGCATGTGGGGCGTTCATTCTTCGGGAGCATTGTCGGCAATGGCACTCGTTCAGTTTTGTGGTTGGTCGGAAGAAAAGGCCAAGGAATATTGGAATGATGCCCGAAACGGGGCGCCTTGTTCAGGCGGATGCGACCAGTGGATTGACTCAAAATTCTCCAACTTCAGCGTCGACCCACAGTTGAAGATCTCCACCGAACAACAGGCAGCGATTTGCCCCAAATGATATTGGGAGGACTATCCAAATGAAGTTCATTCTTCTGGGGTCACTAGCTTTCATTGCACCCACTGTCTTGTGGGCGAACGACGATGTTCTCGGTGAAGCCACGACATTTGATAGTCCCAACGGCGTTACTGAACGCTGTATTCGGATCGAAAAAGTTCCAACGGGCGAGTATAAGAAAAGCGATCTTGAGGTGGAAACGGCCTATTGCGAGATCGATTTCTATGCCTCCGAAATTGCTATTTGCCCAAAAACCTGGAGCACCAGCCCAGGAATGGCAGTCTACGATATTTCGGAAGGACCTTACGTGGGGAACCGTTCTGAATTCGAGAGAAACGCTTGCAAGGAAGGGAAGGCGGCAAAAGATCTCGCTAAGGACAGGGTGGCTAAATTCAAGTCCACCATGAACCAAAAAGGCACCAGTGGAACTTTTTCCACGTCTTCACTGCTTTACTATCATTTCTCCAGATATTTCGACGCGACTGTAAAAGTTCCAGTCGCCGTTTGGCGTAGCATGGACGCCCAGGCGCATTTTTCCGAGGTCGCCGAGCCTGGCCTTGCGATTTCTGGTGGCTCTCATGGCGGGCGAATGAACCACGAAGGCTGGCGGGTCTTCGCAGCTGCGGATGCTGACCCGAACTCATACCAGCCAACCGACGATCTGTTCACCGCAGATCGAACGCAAATATACGGTGTGCTGCTTGATAGCCCTGGGCATCGATACGGCTCGGAAATCAACGGCACCCGTAAATCTGGTTGGGGGAAAGGTCAGAACCGCGATTTTCAGGAAACTCCTGCTTTCTTGGCTTTGCGTTCTTCAAAACCCTTGCCAGAGGCCATTGTAGAGGGCGTCAGAGAAGGTCGAAGAGACCGGATGATCAACAAGGATCTCGGTCCCGATGTCAGCGACCAACAGATGGCATTTTGGATGCAAGAACTTACCGAGATTGTTCTCCTCGATTTCATCTTTAGCCAGCAGGACCGCGTAGGAAACATAGACTTCACACCCTATTGGTATTGGGTCGAAGACGGAAAGCTGAAGCATAAGAAAGCCAAGCACCATGAGCCAAACGATGGAGACGTTCCCGCCGACGCGTTATTGATCCGTCGCAGCAATCTAAACGACAACGATGCTGGTGGGCGTGTCGAGTATGCCAACTTCGCGAAATCTACACAAATGCTGGAGAAAATTCGCCACTTCTCTCCAAGCACATATCGGAGCTTGGTTGCATTGAATAGTGATCTTCAAACCCAAGGCTCGGTCTATGACTGGCTATCGCAAAGCTTTGGGTTGTCAGACAGTCAGATTGCACAGGTTGTCAAAAATACTGCGCTGGCAACGGCCATCGTCCAGAGCAATTGTTTAAATGGCGATTTGACGTTCGACTTGGATCCTGTCGCATTCTTTTTGAGAAACGACACCGAGGTAGAGGCTGTGGACTGTTATGAACCGTAGGTGTTCTGCTCTTATTGCGGTGTTCATTTGGACCGCTCTGCTCGCCTGCAAAGCGGCGGCATTGGATGTTATCGTCATATCAGATCTGAACGGAAGCTATGGTTCGGTAAGATACGATGCCCGCGTCGACAAGGCGATTGAGCGGATAGTCGAGATTGATCCAGATCTGGTTATTTCGACCGGAGATATGGTTGCGGGACAGCGCATTCCCAACTTGTCCGACAAACAGGTCAGGGATATGTGGAAGGCGTTTCACGAGGCCGTATCAGATCCTTTAGAGGCTACCGGCATTCCATTTGCGGTCACGCCAGGAAACCATGATGCCTCTGCGTACCGTGGGTTCGAGCGTGAAAGAAAAATATACGCAGAGGAATGGACTCCGAGAAAACCAGACGTCGATTTCCTGGTTTCGGATGACTACCCGTTCTTCTACGCGTTTGAGATGCAGGGCGTAACGTTTGCGTCTTTGGACGCTACGACCTTGGGACCTCTATCCGGCGACCAGCAGGACAGACTTGAGGAACTGGGGGCAAATGGAGACCCGATTGTCACTTTCAGTCACCTCCCACTCTGGCCCTTCGCGATCCAGCGCGAACGCGAAATCATCGGTGACCCAACACTTGAAAAAATCTATCTGGAAAGCGGTGTTGTTCTGCATCTGTCAGGCCACCATCATGCCTTCTACCCCGGTTGGAAAGACGGTGTGGCTTATGTCTCTCAAGCTTGTTTGGGAGGTGGTCCGCGGCGGCTTATTGGCGATAGCGCCAGATCACCTCACAGCTTCACTCATGTTACGTTCCAGCCGAACGGAGAGTTTGGGATAGCAGTATATCGAGGGCCCGATTTCGAAAGGTCGGTAAACTTCAAGTCACTCCCAAATGAGATCAGATCCCCGAATGCTGTGTTGAAACGTTTGGACCTTGTTAAATGACTAGAGGTTGAGTTTCAGTTCGACTTTTTCTGGGACCAGATCGTTTACCATCTCTTCGATCCGGGCTTCTGAAAGCCCTCCCGAGGTGATGAAAAGCAATGAGACGCGAGACTTTCCGGGGACGTGGTGTTTTCTGACCAACTTCCAGCCAGCGTCTGCGGCCATAGCTTCAATGGCGCCGCTGACGTTCAATGAGTGTTCTTCGTCTGAAGCTTTGAGCGAAATTTCTACACCCTTGTTTCGTCCACCGAGCCAAATGAAACACCAACATACAACCGCCACCAGTGTGGCCATCAGCGGCAAGCCCAAACCGACCGCAAGACCAAGAACGGTCACGATTATCATTTCGACAGTGTCCACCGGATCATCGAGATTGGAGCGGAACCTGAGCAACGCGCCGATGCCAAAGATAACGAAACCGATCATTGAACCGTGCTGAACTACCAGAAAACCAACCGCCATACCGATAAGCGCATACAGGAAGAAAAGCCTTGGCATAACTATGTCGCGGACGCTTCTACGGGCTTTACGTCTCACCGGATGATAGACGATCAAGCCAGCCAGAATGATCGTGACAATCACATCGAGCGTGAAGAAATACAGTTCCTGTTTGCCACGAAACTGCGTCCACCGGCGTTCGATAACGATTTCCGACCCCGAAGCCCCGGCCAGCATCGTCGCAGGATCGACTTGTGACACCGCAGCACCTGGCAACAACAGCATCAACAACACGGTCACAAATGTGAGGGTCGTATTCAACTTGTCTTCCTTCCTGCTCACGCCAAAGGCTTACGCTTAACCAAAGGCACATCATGCCCTATTCAATTCAATCGCAACAGGCGGGATCAGGTAAAGAGATTACAGTGCATTCTTCGGACATCGTATCCGGACTGTGATACGAACGCTGATACAGGGATGTGGTCCAAACGCGAGAGAATCCAATGACAGAACACAAGCTGCTTCGGTCGAAACTTGGGTTTTCACGGTGCTTCCCCAAGCTTGGAACACTAGCTTCTTATGCAAGCACGACTGTTTCATTTCTGGCATGGATCGAACTCGCCCACGCCGAGAGTCCCGGTTTGACTCTCATCGACTCCTTCAAGGTGGCTGATAAATCGGAAGGCTTCTCGGAGCCTTCCGGATTGTCTCTGTCCAACGCGGAAGGCTTCTTATGGTCAGTAAGCGACGCTGAACCTAAACTGCACCTACTTGGAATCGACGGGGCATTAGGAAACTCATTCAAGCTGCCTTCATTGGCGGGATCAGATCTGGAGGGCGTCGCATCACGAAAAGATGGGTCTGTTTTAGTACTTCAGGAAACTGATCGATCAATTCTAGTCGTTCACCCGACTGACCCCATTCAACTAACTACAATCCCTCTCACATCTCTCAAAGGCTACTCGGACGCCGCTGAATTGCTCGTCGGTAACCCTTTGAACAAGGGACCTGAGGGCATCGCCGTCGACCCGGAATCCGGGCGGGTCTTCATTGGCATTGAGGGACAACCAAGGTTGTTAATGGTCGTATCACCAGAGCTAGATGAAATTGTTGAGATGATTCCTTTAGCCCGCGATGCAGGTTTTATCTCCGAGCGTGTAGATGATGATGAACTGGATTTGAGCGGCCTAGCATGGTCCCCGTCCTCACGTTCTCTTTGGATTGTAAGTGACAAAGGCCGTCAAATCTTCGTCTACAATCCAGAGTCCAAGTCCGTAAAGTCTATCAGTTTGACATTCACAGAAGATGGCAAACAAAAGGAAGTTAAACATCCCGAAGGAATCGCTCTCGATGAGACCAAAGGGCTTCTCTATGTCCTAACAGACGATGCCAAGAAATCGCGGCTTTATGTTTTTGAGCAACCGGAATTGTGAGGACTGTCCTACTAGTTCTCTACTCTAACTTGTTGAAAAGCCGGGTTGAGTAATTGAGCGCCGTCGTATGTGCGGCGTATTAAGTAAATCTGCGTTCTGTTCACTGTGTTTCTTAAAAGCATCACCCATCAATACATTCGAGTAGCGTCAGGTTCACACATGCGAACCACATAATAACATTGGACTTCAACATGCTCAGTCACTTTAAGGTTGTCAAAAATGCGCGTATTCAGCTCAGTTGTTTTTGCGATCATTTGCTCTCTTGTGGCCACTGCATCAGTTCCAAGAAGTAGCATTGCCCAAACCTGGGACATCGCATCCCAGCACTCGGTCAGCGGCGTAACGGTGTATGATGCGGATGAGCTGTTAACTTTTGCCGGTCAATTGGCCTTCAATCGGTCAGGACGCATCACAGCGGTGGAGGTCGCATCAACGATCACTCAGATCTACCGAGAAGACGGTTACTTCTTGGCTGAGGCCTGGCCCGGTCCCGATGGGCAGAGCATAATTGTTGATGAAGGGCGCATTCAAACCATCGAAATTGAAGGCGTAGATACGCGCACGTTCCAAACCCTAGAAAAGATCTTTCGCCCCCTCACCACCGCATACCCAATAACTCTCAAGCGATTTGAGCGGGCGGTTATGTTGGCCGAGGACATACCCGACTTGGACGTGTCGACTGAACTTGATTATCCGGATCAGGCTGGTGCTCGGCTGAGAGTATTGGGAGAGCCACTGCGAAAACAAGCCGGTAGTGCGACACTCGACAACCCTCCGCGTGAGCTTGGAGAAGCGCTCAGCTTCTATGTCGTACAAGAGTTTTATTCAACGCTGACCGTCGGGGATTTGCTGCGATTTGAAGGATCAGGCAATTACAATTGGGACAAAGACGATGAACACTCTTTATGGGGCGCTCTTACCTATCGCACGCCGCTGAACAGCAATGGTCTGTACGGTGAGATCTTCTACGGGAACATAAACGCAAAACGTGACCTCTCGGGGGACTTTGCGAGAACAGATATTGACGGCGAGAACTTCACAGTCGCGATGGGTTACCCCGTGATCCGCGATGTGGCCCGTTATGGGTATCTTCTGCTGGACTATCGCCTTTCAAAAGCGGACTCAGTCAGTGGTGGCGTTCCACTATCCAGTGACGCGAGTGTCGTTGGCCTTACATATCTTTACGGGCAAAACTATCCAAAGGGACAAGCTCTGGAAGCGGGGCTAACCTTATCTTTTGGCGATAATGACAATGAAACGACAGACGCGAGTTTTGACGACGGAGACTCCTCGTTCTGGCATCTACGAGGCGGCGTCGGATACGAAAGCCCTCTAACGGGCTTGTCGCCCAACACAGCTTGGCGCACCGAGATCTGGGGGCAGTACACAACAGACCGGCTGCCCTCAGTCGAAGAGTACTTCCTTGGTGATCGTTATGCTTTGCGCGGATATCGTTTTGACGAAGTGGATGGTGATTCCGGGATTTCCGCGATTTTCGAAGTGTCTCATTCCTACTTCCCCAGTTCCCAGAGCATACATCGCTTAACGCCCTTTGCCTTTTTCGACGTGGGGTACATCTCGAACAATGACCCTGCGAGTTTTGAAGTTGATAATGCTACACTGGCTTCGACAGGTCTGGGTTTGGACATTGAGTTTAAGCAAAATCTATTCCTGTCCGGATATGTCGGTGTCCCTTTGAGAGACGGCCCTTTGACCGACTCTGGCGATCCTGGCGCGTATCTTGCTCTGACAACAAGTTGGTGAGGATGTTATGAAACTGAACCGAACTGCTGTACTTACCGCAACTTGTCTAATTGCAGAACTGGCCGCTACTCAGGTCTTTGCCCGCGGAAATCACTACGGGTGGTGCCGAGGCGTAGGGAACCCACACCAGTCGAGCCAAGGATGCGGGCAGGCTGGTGGGCAAGGGGCAGGTAATCAAGTTACTGGCCCAACTCAGCCGGTGGCAAATCAGTTACCGCCTAAGGGAACGCAGCAAACGCCCACGTCCGTTACTGTTCCAGTCCTTGCGCCGGGCGCGGTCCCGAACGCGATTCCCAATCAAGTTCCTATCGCGACACCAATAGCGGTTCCCGGTCAGGTTCCCACGCCGGTAGTAGCGCCGACCCTAACTCCGCCTCTGGCACCAAACGCGACACCAAACCGGGTTCCGACAGCTGTTCCAAATCAGGTTCCGCCATTGGCTACTGGTCCCACCGCGGTGCCGCCGCAAGTTCCGACTGCAACTCCCAATCAAGTTCCGATAGCTATCCCTGGCCAGGTTCCGCCTCAACCAACCGGCCCAACAGCGGTGCCGCCACTTGTGCCCACCGCAACACCAAACCAAATACCGGTCGCAGTTCCTGGTCAGGTCCCACCTCAGCCCACCGGTCAAACTGCTGTGCCACCGCTCGTCCCGACTGCAACACCAAACCAGATTCCGGTCGCAGTGCCCGGCCGTGTTCCGCAACCCAGCGGTACTACGGCGACACCACCGCTTGTCCCAACCGCAACCCCCAATCAGGTTCCCACGGCAGTTCCTGGCCAGGTTCCACAGTTGACACCAAAACCTACGGCAACTCACGTGGCAGTCCCAGGACATCCGAAACCACAAGGCGTCGTGACAATCATGCGCCCAAAGCCGAGGCCGACAACCGGTACTGTCCAGCAACCTGGCACAACACAAGTGACCCACCATTTAACCCACCAAAGCAATGCAAAGAAACACGATCACGTGGCAGCAACACCTGGGCGGCATGATCCGCACGACCTTCCAAGGTTCCGCAACGCGGCGGCCAAGGAAGACTGGGAATGCGTTGCCAGCGGATTTGGACAGCGCCGTTATGATGCTGGGCGAGGCGTGTTGCTGAACAACGGAGCGTTGCGGCACCTCGGAAACGTGGACGCAATGGCACGCGATGTACCGGCACGACATCCAAAACACTCTGGCTGCATTATTTCGGTCAAACGAAAGCAGCAGTAGCGCCAGTCTGGTAAAGGCACATCTTGAAACCTTAGAGGAATTCTTCCGTGTGGGAAGCTGGTTTCCAACCAAGGTTAAGTTGACGAATAGACATCAACCGAAGGTGTCATCTCTCAGAAGGTTAATGAGGCATATGCCAAGTTGAGATGTCTCATCAGAGATGTATCGCCGGAGATTATGACTGGCGAGCACCGAAAAATAATGTAGTAAGCGATCATTGTAGCTGATTGTGAGATTGCAGCTCAGTCCAAAACCTATCAATTTCCAATGTTCGTGAACTTGCACGATAATCGCCGGTACAGATCGGTCCACTTAACGTCAAGCCAAACTGTTGATAGTCCGCGCCGTTAGGGTCAAACGGTAATAAGTTACACGCTATTTCTACAAGAGGTCCTAGCTGGAAGGGTAAATTCTCAATCCACAACGTATTGTCTTCGAAATACGCTACCCGGTTACCCTCCGGACTTATTGAAATTTCACTTGCCGCGCATGTTGGCGTAGACCAGATGGAGTCTCCACTTTCCAACGAATTAATTGAATAGAAGTTTTGAGTTTGCCATTTACCCAAAAATAACTCTGGTATAATCCAACCTCCCTCTTGGCCTATTTTCAAACCTTCAGCTAGTCGAAAATACTCTCCTTTCGTGTCCATTCCGGAGATCACCTTGCCACTTTCGTAGTTGATAAAAACTGCCGGTCCTGAGTCTGTTAAAATAAAGTATGTCAGTTTTTCATCAACAACTGTCACAGGGTTCATGGGTTCTCCGCTCGGTAGTTTGTATGGTTGCAACATGGAAATCCAAGACCCGTCACGCTCTAAATTGGCTGCGATCTCTCCGGACAAAACTCTGAGGTCCTGTTCTTCTTGCAAGGTAATAACCGGATTAATTACACGGTTTCCAACCTCCAATATGTATGGTTCTCCGGTTCCTTTTGCGAAATACTGAACAAATCGGGCGTCTGGTGAAACGTTCACGCTCACCCCCCCTGAATAGGGTCTAGAAGCCGGCGGATTCAGACTTTGCGTCCAAGTTGATCCGGTTGCTATATCTAAGACTGTGACGTCGTTAGTGTCTGCCCAAACCAGCGTGTTTTCATCCCGCCATGAAATGTCTGCGCCGCTCGCCGATTCAGCCAAAATCGCATCACGCATTCGGCTGACTTCATAGATTGAAATGAAACCTACGGCAGGAAGACCCGAATCTTCGTCCACATTAACAACTGAGATACAACGACCATGCCTCTTTTCGAAGTCGGCGCCATAGACACGAAGTGTTTTTAACAACTTACCATCAAAGCCTATGTCAAAGTACTTGTGATCTACCCAATATAATCCATTTTCGTTCTCGTTCGGTAACTGAGTAGAAAACCCGTCTTCCGAGAATTCGTAGTGTTCGTTGGGTCCAAGAGAGAAGCTTGTCACTTCCCCCAGCAAACCAGATAGGCGATCAGCGGAGTCTTTAGCGCCTGATGTTTCGAGAAGAAAGCGACCCCAAGACATGACTTGGATCGTGGTGTTTTCCCAAGTATCAAATTGGCTGTTATTCCGAAAAAATCCACTTAGTAGGTTGGAGTGCTCCGACAGATTTCTTTCTGAAGCTACAGCAACCGAAGAAAAGTCACCATTCGGTTTTACCTCGTTCCAAAAATCGGGGAAGTTCCCCAAGTTTATTGGGTTCTCCTTTAAACTGGGAAACAAAATCGCTGTTTTCGGATAAAAACTAGGATGACTGGAGAGCGAAACAAACACACGATCACCCCCGGCTTCCATAGTTACGCTTCTTGGAATACCCCCTAGTTCCGTCGTCAATCGATGCTCGAGCTTCCGTTCACCAAACGGAGTCTCGTTCGAAGCATCTAGATCAAGAATACTAAGTCCCCAATCGCCCCAAAAAACTATGGATTCGGAATCTGGATCAATGGTGAATTCAATATTTGACAGTGTGCCTTCTCTCGGGAAAATTGTTGTGGAGAATAAACTCTGATCGTGGGTATCGAGTACGTAGACTTCAACTTGCCGTTTTCGGGCATCTGCTTCGTCAACGCCATAGTTCGTCTGTTCTGGGTCGGCCTGGAGACGAACTATCAAATACTTTCCGTCGCTGGATGTTTCGAAGGCAGTTAACCTAGTTTGCTCATTCGGTGTATTCGGAAGCGGCGGTAGTTCAACGGGCAAAAAGTTGTGCTTGCCCACAAGTTTTTTTCTTTCAACATCGTAGGTATAAACGGAGTTGTCCCTGTCGATCAAATAGGCAAATGAACATGAAGCATCCATGGCGATATTTTTCCATTTGCCAAGTATTCTTGCACGTTCGTTGTGATCAAAGATTGATCTTGCCAGAACGGTTCTTACACTCGGATTCTCAGTAATTGCATCGGCGTCGTGTAATCTAGGAATTGCATCCAATGCTACTATCATCGCCTCTGTAGTCTTGCCTTCAGCCAAAAATTGTGCAGCCGATGCAGCCTTTTGATCCAGCAATGCCTGGCTAGCATTATTCGCGCTTATCTGTGCTTGTTTTCTGGCATTGGCCTCATCTTGATAAAGGTTCCAAACCCAAACTGATGCCAGGACCACTGGCGCAACATAGACCGTCAGTTTGATTGGTTCTGCATTGTTTGCGATGGTATGAAATATTCCGTCCACGACACTGGGCGGGCTTCTTTCGTCATGTGGTTCAATTGCTGAATTGCCTTGAAGCAATGGAAGCCAAAACTGGCGCATCCATGAATCATCGAAAACGCCTTCTGGCCCGTAGAAGTATCCACTATGTCCAAATTCGAAAAATCGATTGCGAAATTTCTGATGAGTCGCACCACTGAATCCGACCCGCCCAGCCATTCCGGTAAAGAGCACGAGAAGCTGATTTATCACCAACACGAGGTCTTTAGACCCGCAATCGTTAACTACTCTATCAACACTTCCACCCACCAAATCACGCCAAGGGAAGGAACCTCTTAGTACAGAACCGGAAAGAATGATTGTATGAATTTTTGGTCTTTCTTCGCGCGGGATTCCGTGCAGCGCCCAAGCAAGAACGTGTGTTCCAAAGCTGTGTCCGATGACGTCAATTCTCTCCCAGTGTTCTTTCTTGCACCAGGATAACATCTCTCTTCGGAACTTTCTGACGACCAACCAACGAAAAAAAGGTATGATAAATGCTAGGACTGAAAAGTATCCATACTTGTAATTTATGACTTCGATGCAGTCCGCGTCGGGCTCCTTTGAGAGCAGGTTTTCAAGTTGTTCCTGCCAACCACCAAATGTGCGTATACCGTGAACAGTAATCACAAGGCGTCGTGAAGTTCTTCTCTTGCTGGTGTGCATAACAAAAATTTTGCAAATCTAATATGAATAGCAATGTGATGGTTAATAGCAGAAAATGCTCGCTTTCTCAATATTTCCAAAATCAATGTTCCACCCTAGACCATACCCTGTTTGATGAGGGCTAAGACAAGTTTGCTCGCTATTTCACATTTTCCATCGTTACTTCATCGATGCTCGGTCTACTAAGAAAAATTGCTCGGTTGGCTACTAAGGCACATAGAGTTAAGCGTTGGTGACACTTTTAGTAGAACGAGACGTCAGTATCTGTGTCTTTCGAAAACTGTCGTAAGTTGATACGGCCATTGGTTTTTCTATCTGTATAGTAAAAGCCGGATAGTTCCAGTGGGCCATCAGCTTTTTTCGCTGAGTTGCGTACATCCAAAATTGTAGATCCAGTATAAGAAGACCAACCTACATTGGAAGGCGCCGAACGGTACGTATAGTACAATTTATATTGGCCAGCGTCGATTACAGGTGTAGTTTCTAACGAAACAGATTTTGATGTTTCGGTATGAAGGTCAATTTGAGCCTCTATCAAATTCTGCCGTATAATTGCTCTGGCAGGAATTCTTATCCCATTTTCCAAAGTGATTTCTCCTTC
Source organism: Ruegeria sp. AD91A (assembly GCF_003443535.1). Lineage (GTDB taxonomy): Bacteria > Pseudomonadota > Alphaproteobacteria > Rhodobacterales > Rhodobacteraceae > Ruegeria. Next base: position 2,723,804 of record NZ_CP031946.1, read on the forward strand.
CCACGAGCCATTAAGGTCTGGGTAGAGAGAAGAATTGAAGGACTTCAAGACCTTCCAAATGAACCTAGAAGTGACGTTTGTCGTCAAAACTAGCACTACAAGCAGTACCACCCATGGAGCAACGGTAAGAAGACGTACAATGGGCAATTCGCTTTGCAAAAAGCGCTCTGCGCCCACGTAAGCAAGTATGCTTAGGCCGGTGGCCGCAATTGCCACGTAGCGCAGCAGGAAGGTAAAGTTGATTACTCTAAACATTTGCGCTCCATCGAGCTAAAGCTACAAGCTCGGGCTTTTCCAGTGCTTTTGGCGTACAAAAGTGCCACATATGCCTCTCTCAATGTGGGACCAATACCAACAGAAAACGCTAGTTCATCCCCGACTTTACCCTTGATGCTTTGATACAATTTGTCTTCATCCAAATTGCTTTCCTGAGAGTACGCCGTTACACCATCTGCGGCGCAAAATAGGACTTCATAGCCGGCATCAGTCAGTAGCTCCGAAACCTGTTGCGTCTTCAGTTCAACGAGTTCCTTTGTAGATATTAGTGCGCCAACATCATTGGAAAGATAGCACGAGGCGAGTCTCCTTCCTATGTCATCACCATCAACTGTTACGAAGGGCATCCAATGCTCCAAATCAATTTCTTATCGCCTGAGATTCTCGCTAGTGTCGATGCATAAGCAGCTAAGCAGGGTTGGGCCAGCCCAGTTTTTTCACGGGTTTCAGCGGACTTTGAAATTTAGCTACCGCGGGGAGATTTTCCATGTAGTCAGGAGTGTAAATATTAGGAAATCCAACGAGCTTTTAAAGGCCAAACAGTTCGTCCACGAGGGACCGAGCAAACAACTTTGCAAAATCCGCTTTCTGCACGTCGCTGACCTTAGTGCACGGTGAAGCACTTTGTACTGAGGACCCATGGCAGTTGCTGAAGGAATATTCATAAGTGGCCGGTATTCGAATTCAGCGGAAGATTAACAAACGGAGGCGCGACCACTGCATAATTGCGACTTATGCTAAATCTAGAACAGTCTCTGGATCGGGGCAAAATCCGTAATTCTTATACGTGAGATTAATTTCGACCTGCAATGGTTGCCCGGTATTCTAATTGAGGATTTGACATGAAAAAACTTGCAACCATCGACCTGCCCAGAACAAACACCAATGCTTTTGAAGTGCTGGCACGCTGCCAGACCGCAGCCGAACTTGCCGGAGCTGAGCAAGCCAGAATTCAGACTTTTCTGGAGGACGCCGTTCAGGGTGATTATGAGCACTTGTTGCGTGTGGTGAATACCCACTTCGAGGTCTCTAGAGCCAGGACTTGACTAGAGAGGGCCTGGTATGCCGCCAGGCCCCTAACTCAAAATACTCTCAGTCACCGGTAAGGTTACCTGGCAGGCTGACAGCTCATGTTGTGTTTGAGAACCTGGTCATCGCCCACGTAAAACCGGTGCGAATTTCCGACAGTTTCAGGAAAACGAATGTTTCTTCCGGTGATATCTTGAAGGACGATGCCCGCAGTATCACTATTAGACTACATCCTTTCAACCAAGTCCATAAGTCTGAGATAACGATGATCCGCTCTAAGTTCAGGTGAAGTTTCACCAACTAACGCAAGAATTTTCGGTAACTCATAGGGCGGTCGGCTCAAGATCTGGGGCGTCACTGCATTGAGCAGGTCAAGCGTTTCCTCGGGGAACTGAATAGTGATTGGTTCGTCCGTACCAACTTCGCGGGTAAATCGGTAGAATGGGTGACGGTCAGTTTCTACGGGCACCAAAAAACGCTTTACCGCCCTGTACACCACAGGAAAGCTGGTTCCTGTGTCATCAAGCACACCAATCCAAGACTCGACTGACGATGCCGTGCGGTAGATGCGTTCTCGCGGCCAAACTTCATTCAAAAAGGGTGTTACTAGCTTTTCCCAGCCCTCATCGTTCTTTTGGCCGACTTCCCCCAACCACCAGATGAACTGGTTGCGGGTATCGTCGGACATTTCACGTACAATTTGGCGCATCTGCTGCTTGGTGACGCCATCTTCCGAATTGCGTTTGAACAAATACAGGAACCCTAACCATTGCGTAACAACTTTCGCCAAGTCACGATCCCATGTTTGGTTTTCCACCCACTGGACCGCCTCCAGAAGGAGTGGCTTAACCAAAACAGCCAGCGGCGACCATGGAATCCGATTGCTGCATAGGAACCCATTCCAGGCTGGTTCAGCAGCGGTGTGATCAAACGCTAGCATAGGAATGAGTCGGGCTTTCACCCACTCAGGATCAACGTACATCAACCAGTTCAACTTACTAAAGGCAATTGAAACGGCATGGTCGGAACCTTCGCCTGGAGAAGCGAACAACCGTTCAATACGGTTTTTTATGTAGTCTGGAATCAGAGAGTCTTGTTCCTGCTTCTCGCCAGGCACCGCGCGAAACAGAGCCTGAGCACACATTCCCAGAGGTCCATTTATTGCATGTTGGTAGGTGCGGCGCGATTTCTGAATGCCCTCACCGCCGAGACTGATTTCACCGATACCACTCTCAGTTGCAGCTTCACCGCCGCTTAAAACGCCATCCACAACACTATCAAACACGTCCCAAGCAAGTTCGCTATCAAACTCGATTAGCTTTGTGATGTTCTGTTCTAGCCACCGACAAACGGAATGTCTCAACTCCATTACCACTGGTTGAGGAAGACGACTCAGACGGTGCAGAAACACCCTTCTTAGCCTGGGCGAGATTTCATCTGGAACCTCGTTGATCATCGCCGACCAAAACGCTTGTGGATAGTCATTCTTTCTCGCTGCGACGGAAAGAGCAGATAACGCTTTGCGTGGGTTGGCTTTGACTAGTCCAGTAAAGGGCCGCTTCTCCGTGAAGCTCCCAAAGTCACGGTTTAGGTCATCTTTAGCCCTTGGCACGATCTCATCAACAGCCAGATCAAGAACAGCATCAGGTGTTTCATCTGTACCGACCCACCCAATTTGTGAACCGCGTTCAGTGACGGTGGATGTAGCCCAACCGTCACTCCAATTCTCAATGGTAGCAATGAGCGCTGAAAGACGATCACTTTGATCGCCGACCAGTTCACATCCCTGCAATTCCAGGTATCGCGCATATCTAGCTACTAATTCGTCACGCATGCTCGGATACACGTCATCAGACCAATAGCCTTTCTGATCTGGTCCTGCGAGTAGCCGTTGACCCAGCCGATGACGAAGCGGTTCGGGGAAATCCGCCCACCTGTCAACCAACAGAAAAATAAGTTCCCGTGACACATCGGTGTCCCAGAATACATCTTGGCTAAGTCCCAGTATCCGTTGACCAACCTCTTCGGGCCCAAACAGGTTATCCTTTGACAAGGCGTAAAGGCCGAGTTTCTTGAAGAAGAACTTGTCCTCCATTGGCCAATTTAGGAAATGCCCCAATGCAACTTGGGGTGAAATCTGTGAAAGTCGTTCAAAAAGCTCGATGAAGAGCTTGAAAGCGTCAGCGGCATCGGGGTGCCGATCCTCTCCATCAATTTCGCGATCAGGGTAACAGGTTGGCGTAGAGAAATAGATCGTACCGATATCGGTTAGCATGCCAGACGCAGCCTTCATTGCATCTTCGAGCAAACCAAATACTTTGGGAAGTACGTCGTCAGGTATGTCCAAGTCGTCGTTGTGGCGTTCGAGAAACTTCACGTTAAACTGCCCCAGATGACCGAGTTCGATCTCGGGCCAATCCGCAGATGGAGGACGGACGCCTGCTAAGCTGTACGGCGGCATGATATCTAGCTTCGGAGCAGCTACTCGCCCGAACTCTCGTAAAACACTTGGCGTCCAACCTTCAGTTGTTATCCGCCGTTTAAGGTCAAACCAGGCACCGTCCCATTCACGGTTCCGAGGGTCCTTGTGATGATCTAAGATCAGACTCCAGATGTGCCGAGCCTTGTCGTGAAGTTCCTCACGCTGACCAAAACGCCATTCAATGTGGTTCAGTAGGCGTGGATGCAAGCCGTTCTGCTTGATGGCCCACCAAGCGATAACAGGGCTGGCAAGGTTGTCTCCAACCCACCTTATCAGATGCCACAACCGGGGTGGGACGTTGGTGTTACCATCGGGTGCTCTCCCGCCTAGTCGATGTGCGTCAGATGGGTTTTCATCGCCATGCCGCCACGACAGCAAATCATCGTTAAAGATACCTTGGCGGTAGTCTTCATCTGACAGGTTCTGAAGATCATCATCCAAGCCGTAGGCCACATTTGGCTCAAAGACTTCAGCGTCTTCACCATACCCACTAGCCCGCTTAGCAGACCGAATGGAGCCGCTGAAAACACAAACCCACTCTGGATGCGTTGGGTGTTTAGCGTCGGCCAGCAGTTTGGCACCAGCTACTGATCGCTGAACATGTGCAACTTGCCCTCGCTGGTGCGGTTGCAACGACTTGGGGTCCTGTTCTGTCATTGAAATGACCGACCCACGCCAAGCTCTGGGATCGTCTGCACGGTCTGCCCAAGCCTCCAATGTTTGCCAAAGGTCAGGGTGATCGGGATATGCAATCGCCGTTACACCGCGGTCACGCCACTTTGCTTCAATGTCCTCAGGCGCACCCTTGTCGAAGGCATAGATGCGTGTGCGGTCAAACTGTCCATCGTGGTTCAAACCTTGCAGAAGGTATTTGATTGGTGGGTCTTCAGCCTGGTATCCAACCAGAACGACAGTGTAATGCTCCAGTAAGTGCCGTATGAAATTCGTTGCCCATGCTTCTGAAAGATATGCTCGACCGAAGTCCGCACTGCTCAGGACGTAAGAATGTTGATCTGCGTCTTTGTCTGCAAGCCGCCCGTGCAGGTAGGTTATACCTTCAACAGCACCTCCAAACGCAAGATCAGGGAAAGCAGGAGCCGCAAAAGTCGGAAAATCACCACCCAGTTCAAACAAAAGATCGAAATTGGTGGTGACGATCTGTGGTTCACCGTTTGGACTTGTTGAGATACGTTTTATGACGTCGTGGTGATGGCCGACTTGATCATTTCCCGATGAAGCTTGAAGGCGTTCAGCTACAAGGGCATTCACTTCGCCTCGTCCGTACTCCAGATGGAGCAGATTGAAAATTTGATCCAGCGGCATGTTTATTCCAGTTGGATCATCAATCCAAGGTTGGAACGCCCGCATTATTTCTGAATCTTTAGGTGGGTCAAAGTAGTCAATGACATATTGCGTCAATCCGATGAAACTCGGCATTCCGGATGGAAGTGAAACGCCAGCACCGCAGAGAAACACAACTCTACCTTCATCACAGCGTTCGAGCAGAACGTCAGGAATAATTGGACCGTTTGCATGAAATCTCATTAGTCACCAATCCGCGTTCGGGTCATCCAACCAACGTCAGCCAAGCCACCTTTTGAGAACTCCTGAAACTGCCTAAGTTCCCATTTCTCAATGATTGATGAGTTAATGTGCTTCACGAGGTTCTTGATTTGAACGTTTCTGGGTTTGCTCCTTGTATTGGCAACACGTCGCATCAGTTCTTCTTGAACGCTACGCCACCAAAGTCCCTCTTTGTCCAAGAGCGCAGGGTGGTGTTCGTATCTGTCCTTCAGGCTACCCACCACGAGCCGTTCTTCTCGGCGTGACAATTTGAACCAAGCATCAACGAAGGCTCCGGCATCGATGGTCGCAAGAATAGGAATGTCCAAGTAACGTTGTTCTGACGGGTGATTTGTTACCTTCAGGTTTCCAATGAACTGTATCCAGTCATCCGTCAGAAGACCCAAAAGCTCCTTACCTGCATCATCCCTTAACCAAGCTTGATGCCATTCTTCGACCTTTTCGACCAGATAATTAAGGACCTCCTTGAATTCAGCACCTTCACGCCCGATGAAACCAAGCCCATCATACGATTCCAATTGGTAACCAAACCTTTCAACGACGCCTCGACAACGCTCGTACGTTAAAGCGGGGATGAACTGCCCATCGATGTAAGATTTCATTGTTTTGACCGTTTTGGGTACGGTTTGGTCAACTAGTTGATGTTCTGCCAGCATTAGAGAAACGCCGACTACGTGAAGGAACTCACCGACTTCAACATAGCTACCGCATCCCAAATTAGATTGCATATCTTCGACATCAGACCAGAAACCTGGCTCTGAACCATCAGAGAAGTCCCATTCATAGAAGTGCCAAAGCCTCTTCCAAGACGGCCAGGAACCAACACCAGCAACTTCATCCGCTTGGGCTAGTTCTGCATTCAATCTAGCCGCATCTACGACCCCAGAGGTAAGAATCGCAATCCACTGCTGAACAGTGATGACGGTTCTTATTCCGTTGTGCTGCTCGTATTTGTTGAAGATACGTTTTTTGGGGGTTGGCTCCTTGTCTTTATCAAATGAGAACTCATAGACATGGCGAACTTCATCTTTGCCCTCGTCATATTGCCCCAACAAATCCAAGGGTGTTAGAGACGCTGATTCCTCAGCGAGATCGAGTTTGAACTCTATGAAGAAGATAAAGAATTGAACGATAAGATTCCGAACTAACTCGTCGTTCTCACGATAGTCTTCGTTCATACGCTCAAGTACAGTAGCCAACTGCCAAACGAACTGACGCAAAGCTCGAAGATTGTGGAAACCAGACTTGTTGTAGAGTTCGCGGATGTCCTGTTCATAATATTCAAGGAGCCCACGAACGTCGGTCTGTCCGATTTCCCCGACGAACGACGCTAATGCGCTGTCGGGGTCACTTTCCAAAAAAAATGAATGCCCGACGATCTTTTCTCTAAATGCAATAAAGTGATTATCTTTCAAACCGTCTGTATTCGCTAAAAGAATTACACGAGTATCACCATGCTCTACGAATCGATTCACAACGCCCAATAGTTCCGACATGGGGATTTGGCAGCGCTCTAAATCATCGAGAACCAAAAGTGCTCCGTCCATGTTCGTCGATGATTGTTCCAGTTGCGAAGTCACCGCATCAACGATTTTGTTCAGGTTTGCTGTACCTCCAAAAATACCTCCTGAACCAAGTGTAAGTGCACCGCTGAAGATAGATCCAGCAAGGCCCGCCCCCTTGTGCAGTGTTTTCGTAAGAGAACCGGCACTTGCATAAAAGAGGTTGGTCTCCAATGACTGGACGTCGGGGATACCAAACACCGAAAGGTAGATCGGTTTGCGGTCTGTGAACGACTCATCTTCTAACAACTGCAATACAAAATGAGTTTTCCCGCAGCCCCAACGCCCTTCGACCAAAACCGCAAAGTGGGGTTTCGATTCAGTGTTTGCCCAATTTCTAAGAAATTTCTTAACCTCGGCCCTATCAATGCCCATTCGCAAAATACTCGCCACTAAATTGAATGAACAGTTTATGGCAGGTGCAGATGGTCACGTCGATCCTTGTTCACCAGACGTAACCCCAAACTATCGTTTTTGACCTGCACGCTGTGCTCAGCAATGAATCAAGGTGCTAGCTGTGGCAAGAACCCCCCGGCAAATCGTTGCCAAGTTTGCAGTTATTTTGCGCAAACCAGTAGGTAGCTAGAGCAGATACTTCAATGACTGCTTTCCTGAAGCAGCGCGGTAGCTTGGTACGCCTGCACGTACGGCGGCTCCGGGCCGGTCAGGTTACGCAGGCGAAACTTTGAACGGAGACTTTGCAAAGTCAGCTTTGTGCGCATCGCAGGCCTTGGCGAGAAGGCCAAGCAAAAAGGGCCGCATGCAACCCAAGATTCCATAGGGAGGCCCTTTGCGGGATTGAGCAACGCAACGGGCCATAACCGCAACGACTAAGCCAAAAACTGATTGAATTCATCGCTAAGGCAGACAATCGTGCCGCGCAAAACTATGGGCAATCTACGCAAACTTATGGGGTGCGCGAAGTGTTATGCGCAAACCTACAACCTGATCAGAAATCCAAATTTTCTACACTCAAAGCGTTTTTCTGGATGAACTCTCGACGAGGTTCCACGACGTCACCCATCAGTTTTGTGAACAGATCATCGGCTTCAACCATGTCATCCACGCGCACTTGCAGCAGCGTGCGCGCATCCGGATCCAGTGTGGTTTCCCACAACTGATCAGGGTTCATTTCACCCAGGCCTTTATAGCGCTGCAGGGACAAGCCTTTTTCACCCTCTTCCAGAATGGCGCGCAACAAGTCCAGTGGGCCGTGGATCATCTGGCTGCGATCACGACGAACCAAGGTGGCCGGGGAATTATAGATTTCTTGCAGGCTCTGCGTAAAACTCCCGGTCTTGCGCGCCTCGCCCGAACGCAGCATCGGGCCGTCCAGCGTGCGAACCTCTTCGACACCGCGTAGAATACGGGCCAGTCGGATGCCGTGATCCTGTGTGATCCGACCCTGCCAACCGCGTTCGTATTCCAAAGCGATCAGGTCCAGCCGAGCGGCGACTTTGTCAGCCACGCCTTGAAGGTCGGCATCAACGGCGCCGGGCACAAAGGCCCCTGCGACGGCGGCCTGTTCCAGAATGTGTCGCGGGTAATGCGTCGGAAACGCATCGAGGACACGTTTCAGCTGACGCGCCTCGTCGACAACGCGGGTCAGGTCCTGTCCGATGATTTCTTCGCCCGAGCCGAGCTTCAGAACCGCACCCTCGACGCCCTGATTGATCAAGTAGTCATCCAGAGCGGCCTGGTCTTTCAGGTACACCTCTGACTTGCCACGGGAGACCTTATAGAGTGGCGGCTGAGCGATGTAGAGGTATCCACCCTCGATCAGTTCCGGCATCTGACGGTAGAAGAAAGTCAGCAGCAATGTCCGGATATGTGCGCCGTCCACATCCGCATCGGTCATGATGACGATCTTGTGGTAGCGCAGCTTTTCGATGTTGAATTCATCGCGGCCAATACCAGTGCCCAGCGCCATGACGAGGTTGCCGATTTCCTGCGACGACAGCATCCGGTCAAACCTTGCGCGCTCGACGTTCAATATTTTCCCGCGCAGCGGCAGAACCGCCTGGGTCAGCCTGTCCCGGCCGGTTTGGGCAGACCCGCCGGCCGAGTCCCCCTCGACCAGGAAGACTTCGGTCTTGGATGGGTCCTTCTCGGAGCAGTCTTTCAACTTGCCAGCCAGATAGTTCACATCCATCGCGGTCTTGCGCCGGGTGAGTTCGCGCGCCTTGCGCGCAGCCTCACGGGCCAACGCGGCCTCGATGATCTTGCCAACGATGCTCTTGGCTTCTGTGGGGTTCTCTTCGAACCACTCGGCCAGTTTTTCATTCATCAGACCTTCGACCGCCGGACGGACTTCGGACGAAACCAGCTTGTCCTTGGTCTGCGATGAGAATTTCGGGTCCGGCACTTTCACCGACAGCACGCAGGTCAGACCTTCGCGCGCGTCGTCACCCGTAAAGCTGACCTTTTCCCTCTTCGCAATCCCGCTGGACTGCGCGTAGTTGTTGATCGTCCGGGTCAGCGCGCCGCGGAACCCAGCCACGTGGGCACCACCGTCTCGCTGCGGGATGTTGTTGGTAAAGGGCAACACCGTCTCGTGGTAGCTGTCATTCCACCACATTGCGATCTCGACGCCGATATCGTCGCGCTCACCCTTGATATAGATCGGCTCGGGCATGGCGGGAGTTTTGGACCGGTCGAGATACTTGACGAATTCCTTTACGCCGCCTTCATAGAACAACTCGGTTTCAAGCCGTTCTGCCGGGCGTTCATCGATCAGGATGATACGCACGCCCGAATTCAGGAAGGCGAGTTCGCGCAGACGCTTTTCCAGAGTTTCGAACGAGTATTCGAGGTTCGAAAACGTGTTGGTTGACGCCAGAAACCGAACTTCGGTCCCTGTGCGATCGCCACACTCACCGACGACCTTCAGGTGCTCTACTGTTTCTCCACCCTCAAAGCGTGCCACGTGCTCTTTGCCCGCGCGCCAGATGCGCAGCTCCAGCCAATCTGACAGCGCGTTTACCACCGAAACACCCACACCGTGCAAACCGCCAGACACTTTGTAGGAATTGCTGTCGAACTTACCGCCCGCATGCAGCTGGGTCATGATAACCTCGGCTGCCGACACGCCCTCTTCCGGGTGAATATCCACGGGAATCCCACGTCCGTTGTCACTGACCGAAACGCTGGAATCCGCGTGAATTTTCACTGTCACATGGTCGGCGTGACCCGCCAGGGCTTCGTCAATCCCGTTGTCGACAACCTCATACACCATGTGGTGCAAACCCGAGCCATCATCCGTGTCCCCGATATACATGCCGGGGCGTTTGCGAACGGCCTCCAAACCCTTGAGAACTTTGATGGAATCTGCGCCGTATTCTTGGGGAGCCTGTGCGTCTTCGGACATTCAGTCAGTACCTATATTATTTTGGTACCTTATACGTTTTCTGGTGGGGATTGTCACGCGATCCCCCAATATTTTGTGTATGCTGGGGTCGTTTTCTGCGCATCCGAATCCACCTCATAACTGGTCGATGTCAGAAGCGATATCCGCCGCGATTTCCAGCGCATCGACATCCTTGCGTTCAGCCGACAATCGAAGCCCCAGAATATCCGACTGATACCGCGCCGCCAGCCGATCCGGGTCATGTTGGGGCCGGATTTCACCGGCAGTCTGGGCGCTGCGGAAAAGGTCGGCGAAACACGCTTTCATTTCCGCCATGTGACGCGCGGCCTGATCCGCAAGCGCATGATCCTTCGCCTGCAACTCGGCATATGTCTTTGCCAACATGCAGGCCTTTGCTGGATTCTCGACCGCTTCGATGACCAAACGTGGTTGCGCCTTAAGCGCTGCCTTCGGCCCCAATCTTTCGGCAAGGGCTTTCAGGCGCGCCACACCTTCTTGCGTGTAGCTTTGCAGCGTCAACGCATAGAGCGCATCCTTCGACCCGAATGCCGCGTAAAAGCTTCCGGGTTTCAGCTTCAATTCCCGTTCCAGGTCCTTCAGCGACGTTCCAGCCCAGCCCTGGCGCCAGAAGATGTCACGGGCCTTCGCGATCAACGCGTCACGGTCATATGCGGGTTTGCGGGGCATCGGCATCACCAATTCTTGAACGTTCGCTCAAATATATACTTGAGTGATCACTCAAGAAACCCTAAATACCACCCATCGCGCCAGAAACAGGAGTTCCGACATGGCCAATTTCCCGTCTCATGACCTCGAATCCGCACCCGAAGCATCCAAACCTCTGCTGGAAAAGTCTCAGGCCGCCTTTGGCCGTTTGCCGGGCCTGCATAAGGTGATGGCAGAAAGCCCCCAGCACCTTGAAGGCTATCAAGTTCTGCACAGCCTGTTCTTGCAGACCGATTTCGACAACGATGAAAAGACCGTTGTCTGGCAGACGATCAACGTGGCGAACGAATGCCATTATTGCGTGCCCGCGCACACCGGCATCGCAAAGATGATGAAGGTATCAGACGAAATCTCCGAGGCACTGCGCAATGAAACTTCACTGCCTTCCGCCAAGCTCGAAGCACTGCGCACCTTCACCCTGCATGTGATGGAAACCCGCGGCAACCCGACCGAGGAACAGCTTCAGGCGTTCTTTGATGCCGGCTACTCGCACCGCGCGGTTCTGGACGTGGTGCTGGGTCTGGCGCAGAAAACCATGTCGAACTACGTCAACCACATGGCCAAAACGCCAGTCGATGAAGTCATGCGCGGCTTCCTGTGGGAGCGTAAAGTCAACGAACCGGCCTAAGTCGCGACCACCGAGCCCTCATCGCCTTCGGTAACGATCAGCGACTGGGCCCGGTCACCCAACTCCACAAACAGTTCAGGCCCGGTGCCCGTCATCCAGGCCTGAGCGCCCAGCGCACATATCTCGTCATACAGGGCTGAACGCCGATCCGCATCCAGATGGGCGGCCACCTCATCCAGCAAGACAATCGGTGGTGCGCCCACCATTTCGGCCAATGCACGTGCGTTCGACAGGATCAGAGAAACCAACAGTGCCTTCTGCTCACCGGTCGAGCAATCCTTGGCCGGAACGCCCTTGGCAGCAAAAACGCCGTAGAGATCCGACCGATGCGGCCCGACCAAAGTCCGGCCCGCTGCCAAATCTCTGAACCGGCTTTCATTCAAAGCCTCGCGCAAATCCTCAACCGTTTCGGGCATCGCGCCGTCGGTCTGCACCAATTCCAACTCGGCAGACGGGAAAGCCGTTTCCGCCTGATCCTGCGCCACCCGCAGATGGCTCAACGCAGCCAATCGCGCTGCGTGGATGCGATGCCCCATCACGGCCAACTGGCCCTCAAGCGCGGCATACCAATGCGCGTCACGCACCTGCTCTTTCAGCAAACGGTTACGTTCGCGCATCGCTTTTTCGTAGGTCAGCGCGGCCTCTGCGTGAGACGGATCAAAGCTGAGCGCAATGCGATCAAGAAACCGGCGCCGGCCTTCTGCCCCTTCAATCCAAAGTCGGTCCATGGATGGGACCAGCCAAACCACCCGCGCAAGTTTGCCCAGATCAATCTGGGAGGCGGTCTTTCCATCAATCCTTACCTGCCGTGCTGCACCGCCCTCAGACCAGGTTTCGATTTCGAATTTCTGCCCCTGCGACTGCAACAGCCCGGACAGTTTCCAGCCCAGCACCTCGGGCCGTCGCGTCATCTCGGCTGCACTCGCCCTCCGCATTCCTCGACCGGGCGAAAACAAGGATACCGCTTCCAGAATATTGGTCTTGCCCGCCCCGTTCGGTCCGTGAATGGCCACTGGCCGCCCGTCCAGAGACAACCGCACCAGCTTGTGAGACCGAAAATGCGAGACCGTAAGCTCGGTCAGGGCCAGTGCCATGACCCCTCCCTTCTTCTGTTCAAGAATACCTCCACCGGAGGCGTCGCGTGTCCGCGTGATCAGACGCGCATCGGCATGACAACATAAACTGCGCTCTGATCATTACCTTCGCGCATCAGGGTCGGATCGCCAGCTGAATTGAACATGAACACCGCATTCTCTCGATCCACCTGAGACGCAATCTCCAGCAGGTATTTTGCGTTGAACCCAATCTCCAACCTTTCGTCACCGTACGCGACGGCCAGTTCTTCCTCGGCCGCGCCACTATCCGGTGCGTTCACCGACAGAACCAGTCTGTCGCCATCCAATTGTAGCTTTACCGCGCGCGAGCGTTCGGAAGACACCGTCGCCACCCGGTCCACGGCCTGCGCAAATTCAGCAGCATCCACTTCCAGCTTGCGGGTGTTCCCTTGTGGAATAACGCGCGTATAGTCGGGGAAGGTGCCGTCGATGACCTTCGAGGTCAGCGTGATATCCGGCGTGGCGAAGCGCACCTTGGTTTCACTGACCGAAACGGCGATATCCATTTCATCGTCATCCAGCAGCTTGCGAAGCTCGCCCACGGTTTTTCTGGGAACAATAACGCCTGGCATATCCGTCGCACCGTCAGGCAGATCGGCATCGATCCGAGCGAGACGGTGACCATCGGTAGCCACGCAGCGCAGCACTTTACCACCTTCGGATCCGTCGGACACGTGCATGTAGACACCGTTCAGATAATACCGTGTCTCTTCTGTTGAAATTGCGAATTTCGACTTGTCGAACAACCGACGCAGCAGGGCCGCAGATGCGGTGAAATTCGATTGATACTCCGAGGACGCCATGACCGGAAAATCCTCTTTCGGCAGTGTCGCCAGCGAGAAATTCGACCGCCCGGCCTCAACCGTCAGACGTCCTGCTGCACTGTCCGCGGTCAGTGTGACCAACGCACCGTCGGGCAGTTTGCGCACGATCTCATGCAGGGTCGTTGCCGCAACTGTCGTGGCTCCTGCCTTTTCGACCTGTGCCGGGGCCTTGTCGACCACTTCGATATCCAGATCGGTCGCCCGAAACAGCGCCTGATCGCCTTCAGCTTCGATCAGCACATTGGCAAGTATGGGAATGGTATTGCGACGTTCCACAACGGATTGGGCCTGTGAAACGGCCTTAAGAAGGGTGCCGCGTTCGATGCTGATCTTCATACCCTCAGTTCCTCTGACTTGCGTACCGACATGGGCGGGACTGGCACGTTAGCGGTTCCACCCTGAGGCACAAGGATTTTTTACGGATTTCTGGGTCGGAATGTCCCAAGCGTCAAGGGCAGCGTGCCCGACAGGCATCAGTTCTGATCCAACCGTGGATTAATGCGCACAAGAAACCGCCCCGGGCCCGAGGATCCGGGGCGGTTTCTTGCATTGCAGGCGCGGATCAGGCTTCTAGCGACCGGCGCAGCATTTCCACATCTTCAGCGATCTGACCATCGGTCAGCTTCAGCTCTTCAATGCGCTTGACGCCGTGCATGACCGTCGTGTGATCGCGCCCGCCAAAACGGCGGCCAATCTCGGGCAGGGACCGGCTGGTCAACTGTTTGCACAGATACATAGCCACCTGACGCGGACGCGCGTAAGAACGCAGGCGCTTTGGGCCGATGATGTCGGAGAGGCGAATGTTGTAGTATTCAGACACCTTCCGCTGAATCTCTTCGACGGTGATCTTGCGCTCGGAGGCACGCAATACATCCGCCAGACAATCCTGGGTCAGTTCCATGTCGATCTCGCGGCCAACCAGTGACGCGAAAGCGAACAGACGGGTCAACGCGCCTTCGAGCACACGCACATTGGTCGAGATACGATGGGCCAGGAACTCCAGAACACCGTCGGCAATAGCCAGGTCAGGATAGGATGAGCTGTATTGCTGCACCTTGTTTTGCAGAATGCCCAGACGCAGTTCATAATCGGTCGGGTGCAGGTCGACCACCAGACCACATTGCAGACGGGATTTTACCCGATCTTCCAGATCCTTGATCTCACCCGGGGCGCGATCGGCCGAGATGATGATCTGCTTGTTCTGATCTACCAGCGCGTTGAATGTATGGAAAAACTCTTCCTGAGTGGAATCCTTGCCAGCGATGAACTGCACGTCGTCAACCATCAATACGTCAACCGAACGGAACAGGTGTTTGAAGTCCATCATCCGACGCTCGCGCAGGGCCTGCACGAACCGGTACATGAACTGTTCCGCCGACAGGTAAAGAACGTTCAGTTCCGGGTGTTTGGTTTTCAACTCCCATGCAATGGCGTGCATCAGGTGGGTCTTACCCAGACCCACACCGCCGTACAAAACCAGCGGATTGAAGGTCACCGGCCCGCCCTCGGATACCCGACGCGCGGCTGCATGGGCCAGTTCATTGGGCTTGCCGACTACAAAACTGTCAAAGGTAAAACGAGAATCCAGCGGTGCGGCCTGTAGCGATTCCAAGGCGTCCTGCGCTGTGTCCTGGTTCGGCGCGGTGACAGGTGCAGGCTGTGCCTCAGGTGCTGCATTGGCTGCATTGGCTGCAGGCTTCGGGCGCATCGGCGAGTTTGCTGCCACGCGGAAATCCAGACGCCGCACAGTTTCACCTGCGGTATTCAGTTCGTAAAGAATGAGGTCCGCAAAATTCTGGCTGACGTAATTGCCCATAAAATTGGTCGGCACGGAGAAAACCGCCACGCCATCCTGAAGCTCTTTAAATTCCAAAGGCTCGATCCAGGTCGTATAGTTGTTCCGACCGATGGCCTTCAGCAATTTGTTACGCAGTAGTCCCCATTTCTCTTGTGTCATTAAGCGCCTCACGCATCCCATTCTTATTGGCCTGTCAGCCTTATTCAGACGAAGCCGGTTTCCCGGTATTGTATTCACACGCAATAGGAATCCTGTCGTCAAACCAATTGGTTTGACGGGACTGTCCCGGAGTGCTCGGTAAACCCCATATCTGGCGCTCAAGAATAATAGAGCGTCCCGAAAATCGGGTTGCACGTCGCAATCTCAATTTTTAGACAGGGCCGAGATCACCGGGTATAACCCGGAAACCACGGCAGATCGGCAGCCTGGCTTGCGCCAGTCGTCGACAATTGTCCCCAGATCGTTCTGATGCCCGTCAGTTCAATCGGGTAAACAGCCTGTCCCCCCAAGCGAGTGAATCGCTGACATCAGTGGTAGCAATTCGAAGCGGGGCGCGGCAACGAAACTCTGATATTGACTCGGGTCTTTGGCCGAAAGAATCTCTCGGTTTCGTGAAGGCGCGGTTTTCTGGCAACACGAAAAAAGGCGTCGCAATGTGCGACGCCTTTCAGAATAGTTCAGCTTTTCTGACATGACGCGGGGTCACACGAAAGCTTAACCCAGCGCTTTGACTCGCGAGGACAGACGCGACATTTTGCGGGCCGCAGTGTTTTTGTGGAAGACACCTTTGGTGACGCCACGCATCAGCTCGGGCTGAGCCGCACGCAGGGCCGCGGTCGCCGCGTCCTTGTCGCCGGATGCGATCGCTTCTTCGACTCTCCGCAGATAGGTGCGGATGCGCGAACGACGTGCTTTGTTGATTGCGAAACGCTTTTCGTTCTGACGGGCGCGTTTCTTTGCCTGAGGCGAATTAGCCATGTGTCTCTGACCTTTTGTTCGGTACGGTTATCTAGGGTTGCGCGCCACGGACATATCCGCACCGGATCAGAAA
Source organism: Ruegeria sp. AD91A (assembly GCF_003443535.1). GTDB lineage: Bacteria > Pseudomonadota > Alphaproteobacteria > Rhodobacterales > Rhodobacteraceae > Ruegeria. The sequence continues at coordinate 2,740,246 of NZ_CP031946.1, forward strand.
TCACGAGTGTGAGTCGGGCCAAGCGGGCCGCACGCGCATGTATAACGGCGTTCTTTACCCAAGTTTGGGGGGATTGCCAAGTTGATTCTTCACACCATGGCCGGATAAAAGGGGCGGGCTCAAGCCCACCCGCCATAGAGGTCCAGCGCGTTACTTGTCGCGGAATTGCGCCGTGCGCTTTTCGAGGAACGCGGCCATACCCTCTTTCTGATCTTCGGTTGCGAACATCGAATGGAAGACACGACGCTCGAACAGCATACCTTCGCTCAGCGGAAGCTCGTAGCTGCGGTTCACCGCTTCTTTCGCGGCCATCGCGGTCAGCTGAGACTTCTCGGCAATTTTCTGCGCTGCGCTCACAGCTTCTTCGATGAGCTTCTTGGCCGGCACTACCCTGCTCACGAGACCTGCGCGTTCAGCTTCGTCCGCATCCATGAAACGCCCCGTCAGGTTCATGTCCATCGATTTGGATTTACCCACAAACCGCGTCAGACGCTGACTTCCACCCAGGCCGGCAATGACGCCCAGATTGATCTCGGGCTGGCCAAACTTCGCGGTGTCCGCCGCGATGATGAAATCGCACAGCATGGCAAGTTCACATCCGCCGCCCAGCGCATAGCCTGCGACGGCCGCAATGATCGGCTTGCGAATCGCGGTCACACGATCATTTGCGTCGGCAAAAAGGTTGATGTTGTAGACGTCGACAAAACTCATCTCGGACATCTCCTTGATGTCCGCGCCGGCGGCAAAGGCCTTGTCCGAGCCGGTGATAACGATGCAGCGCACTTTGTCATTGCTGTCCGCATCTTCCAGCGCGGTGCAGAGCTCACCCAGCAACTGGGTGTTCAACGCGTTCAGCGCATCCGGTCGGTTGAGTTTTATAAGTGCGACGTGGTCTTCGATTTCGACGATGATCGTCTCAAAAGCCATGAGGAGAAAGCTTCCGGTTGTTCCGTTCAGGTACGATTCCTTACCACGCGAAAAACTTGGATCAAGCTATCTTTGGCATTGCGCACAATAGAAGGATGAGCGACCGGACTGGGTGATTCTCTTGATCGGCGCTCCGCACCCTTCGGTCCGGCAGGCCTCGCCCTCGCGGCCATAGACATCAAACTTGTGCTGAAAATATCCAAGTTCTCCATCGGCTTGGCGGAAATCCCGCAGCGAGGACCCACCGGCTTCTATGGCATCCTGCAACACCTGCCGGATGATCGGAACAAGCGCCGCCACGCGGGATGCAGAAATCTGTCCGGCTTTGCGACGTGGCGACACTCGGCCGCGATAAAGAGCTTCACAAACATAGATATTGCCCAGACCGGCAACGATTCCCTGATCCAGCAGGGCGGATTTGACAGGAGTGTTCTTGCCTTTGAACGCATCGATCAGGTGTTGGTCGTGAAAATCGTTGCCCAAGGGTTCAGGCCCCAGAACCGATAGCAGCTTGTGATCTTCGGCGTTGGCGGTTTGCAACAGGTCCATCGCGCCAAACCGGCGCGGATCGTTGAAGGTGATGCGCGCGCCATTGGCCATATGAAAGACCACATGGTCATGTTTTTGCACGGCGGGATGGTCATGGACGAACTGCCCCACCGGGTCGCCCGAAACCGTCATCCGCCCCGACATACCTAGGTGGATCAGCAACGTTTCACCGCTGCTGAGATCCGCCAGGATGTATTTCGACCGCCGCCGCAGCCGCTCCACCCGCTGCGCAGTCAACCGTTCGGCCATACGTTCGGGGAACGGCCAGCGCAGATCGGGGCGATTCACATCAGCCCGTTCGATCACGACCCCTTCCATCGCAGGACTCAGGCCGCGTCTTACTGTCTCGACCTCAGGTAATTCGGGCATTACAGGGCTCCTAATTCAAAGGGCCGCATTGTGCCCGCCTCTCTTGGCCCTATAACAGAGGCGAAATTCGACAAACGGCAAGGCAAATGTCCGACAACAGCGACAAGACCACTCATTTCGGTTTCGAAACCGTCCCCGAGGCCGAAAAGGCCGGGCGCGTTCAGGGCGTGTTCAACTCAGTTGCCTCGAAATATGACGTGATGAACGATGTCATGTCGATGGGCATCCACCGGGTCTGGAAAGACGCGATGATGGATTGGCTGGCCCCGCGCCCCGGTCAACGCCTGCTGGATGTGGCGGGCGGCACCGGAGACATCTCATTCCGGTTCCTCAAGCGCGCGGGTCATGGCCACGCCACCGTGCTGGACCTGACCGAGCCGATGCTCATTGAAGGCCGACAGCGCGCCGAGGCTGATCAGATGTCGGACAGCCTGAACTGGGTCGTGGGCGACGCCATGGCCCTGCCCTTCGAGGACAACACCTTTGACGTCTACACGATCTCGTTCGGCATTCGGAACGTCACCCGCCCGCAAGAAGCCCTGAACGAGGCTTACCGTGTGCTGAAACCCGGTGGCCGCCTGATGGTTCTGGAATTCAGCCAGCTGCCCAATGACGGGCTGCAGAAACTCTATGACCTCTACAGCTTCAACGTCATCCCGCGCATGGGGAAACTGATCGCCAATGACTATGACAGCTATCAGTATCTGGTCGAATCGATCCGAAATTTTCCCGATCAGGAGACGTTCCTGAACATGGTTCGCACTGCAGGCTTCGAGAACGCCAAATACCGCAACCTGAGCATGGGTATCGCCGCGCTGCACTCCGGCTGGAAAATCTAGATGCGCGGCCCCCACAATATCATTCGCCTGATCCGTACAGGCGCCACGTTAGAGCGCACGGGTGCCATGAATGTGGTGCTGGATGCGTTCGAAGCGCCGCGTGCAGTTCGCATTCTGGCTCACACTTTAGGCAAACCCTTTCAGTGGCTTGGTTATAAAGGCGACCCCGACATGCCGCCCGCCACGCGCGCACTGACCGCGCTGGGTCCTGCCTATATTAAATTCGGGCAAGTGCTTTCGACCCGCCCCGACGTCGTTGGAAATGAGCTGGCCGAGCAACTGCGCGTCCTGCAAGACAAGCTGCCCCCTTTCTCCAAAGCCGAGGCCATGGCCGAGGTCGAGAAAGAGCTGGGCCAACCGATCTCAGAGATGTTCAGCGATTTCAGCGAACCCATCGCTGCCGCCTCGATCGCTCAGGTCCACAAGGCCAAGCTGACCAGCACCGGAGAAGACGTGGCGGTCAAGGTCCTGCGTCCCAATATCGAACGCGCCTTCCGCAAGGATGTGGATGCGTTCTATTTCGCTGCCCGCATCGTCGATTTGTTTGCGCCTGGCGCACGCCGTCTGCGCCCGATGGAAGTGATCGAGCATTTCGACGGCGTGGTGCGCGGCGAACTGGACCTGCGCCTGGAAAGCGCCGCCGCCTCGGAATATGCCGCCAACACCAAGGACGACGCCGGCTTCTGGCTGCCGCCCGTTGTGTGGTCGCTGTCCGCGCGCCGCGTCATGACGCTCAGCTGGGCGGACGGGGTCGCGCTCGGTGACAATGATGCTCTGGATGCCGCAGGTCATAACCGCAACGATCTGGCCGAGCGTGTCCTGCGCCTGTTCCTTCTCCATGCTCTGCGCGACGGCTTTTTTCACGCCGACATGCACCAGGGCAACCTGAAGGTGGCCGCGAACGGAGATATCATAGCCTATGATTACGGCATCATGGGTCATATCGATGAATACACACGCCGGGTCTATGCCGAAATCCTGTTTGGCTTCATCCGCCGTGACTACAAACGCGTAGCCGAGGTGCATTTCGAAGCCGGCTATGTTCCCGCCAATCAGGACGTGGACGAGTTCGCCCGCGCTCTGCGGGCCGTGGGCGAGCCGATCTTCGGCATGGATGCCACACATATTTCCATGGGGCGGTTGCTGAGCTATCTGTTCGAAGTAACCGAACGGTTCGGGATGGAAACACGAACCGAGTTGATTCTGCTTCAACGCACCATGGTTGTCGTCGAAGGCGTCGCGCGCTCACTCGATCCTCATATGAACATCTGGGAAGTTGCGCGCCCCGTAGTCGAAGACTACATCAAACAATCCATCGGCCCCCGGGCGGCCCTGCGGGATTTGGGAAAAACCGCGATGGTTCTGGCCCGCTTCGGCCCGCGTCTGCCGGCCCTGGTCGAAAACGCACTGATCGCGCAAACCCAGAAAGACGAACCGCAGACGCCCACCCTGTGGTCCATTGTTTTGCCTGCCACGATCGGAGCCGCGGCAGGTGCAGCGCTGGTATTGCTGATCAGCGCGCTCAACTAAAACCAACCCGCCTGCTTCATCTGGCCAAAAATATCCTCGGGGGGAATCGCGCCTTGCGCGATGGGGGGCAGACAGCCCCCCGGGCCACTTGCGGATCAAAGCCGTTCGATGGCGATGGCAATCCCCTGACCGCCCCCGATGCACATCGTGACCAGCCCTTTGGACCCTCCGGTACGTTCCAACTCATACAGCGCTTTTAGCGTGATGATCGCACCCGTGGCACCCACCGGATGACCCAACGCAATCGCACCGCCGTTGGGGTTCACCTTGTTCGCGTCCAATCCAAGTTCCTGATTCACGGCCAGAGCCTGCGCGGCGAAGGCTTCATTGCTTTCAATCACGTCGAAGTCTTCTGCTGACAAGCCCGTCTTCTTCAACAGGTTTTGCACTGCCGGAACAGGGCCAATGCCCATGACTTCCGGCCGCACTCCTGCATGCGCATACCCAATGACACGCGCCTTCGGTTTCAACCCAGCCTTTTCGGCCGCATCCGCTGTCGCCAGCACCATCGCCGCCGCACCGTCATTGATGCCAGAGGCATTGCCGGCCGTCACACGCCCATCCTTTTTGAACACCGGGCGCAGCCCCGCCAGCGCTTCAGCGGTCGTCGCCTTTGGATGCTCGTCGACTTTAAAGTCGACAATGTCCCGTTTGACCTTGACCTGTATCGGTGTGATCTGACTTTCGAAGTATCCAGCCTCGATCGCCGCAGCCGCTCGTGTCTGGCTGGCCATGGCGAACGCATCCATCTGTTCGCGGCTGATCTGATGCTCATCCGCCACGTTTTCGGCCGTCACCCCCATATGTCCGGTGCCAAAGGGGCAGTTCAGCGCGCCCAGCATCATGTCCAGCGAGGTAACGTCGCCCATCTTCGCGCCCCAGCGCGCCTGCGGAACGATATAGGGGCTTCGTGACATGCTCTCTGCTCCGCCCGCTACCGCGAAGTCAGCATCGCCCAGCATCAGTGACTGCACGGCTGACACAATCGCCTGCGCGCCGGATCCGCACAGGCGGTTCACGTTCATGGCCGGTGTGCCGTTGGGAATGCCCGCCTGCATCGAGGCGACGCGCGACAGATACATGTCACGCGGTTCCGTATTGATCACGTGACCGAACACCACATGCCCGATTTGCGCCCCCTCAACCCCCGAGCGCTCAAGCGCCGCTTCGGTCGCGACAGTGGCCAGATCTATCGGCGCGGTTGAAGCCAGCGCACCACCAAAGGTGCCAATTGCGGTGCGGGCACCGTCGAGAATAACGATATCGCTCATGAGCTACTCCTCCTGAATTTCGCTGCATTATGCATGCGCAGAATGGTACTGTCGCCCCAGACGTCCCGTCACGGCGACAATTGACATTGCATTGCGCAGCACGCATGGATTCCGTCATGACGGAAGACACAGACGATATCCTGAACCTCCTGCCCGCCCGCTTGAAAGAGGCGCGACGGGCCAAGGGCCTTTCCCTGGAAGCGGTCGCCAATCTCAGCGGCGTGTCCCGGTCTATGGTCAGTCAGATCGAACGCGGAGAAAGCAGCCCTACGATCTCGACCTTGTGGAACCTGACGCGAGCGTTGCAGGTGGATTTCGCCGGTCTCTTGGAGGGCACAAAGGCCACTGACCAGATCGAGGTGCTCAGAAACCCCGAAGTGCCCAGCATCGACAATATGGGGCAGAACTGCCGAATTCGCATCCTGTCACCGCCAGAAGAGGCCGGAGGTCATGAAGTCTATGATATCGAATTCGACGAGGACGGGGCCCTGAACAGCCAACCCCACGCCCGCGGTGCCCGTGAACAGCTCACCGTGCTGGAAGGCGCGGTCAAAGTTACTTCAGGCAATGCAGTGACCGAGTTGAACCAGGGGGACACGGCCCGATATGCCGCCGACATTGCGCATTCCATCTGTGCCATAGGACCGGCCCGGGTATTCCTGATCGTAAAGAACGCCTGACATCCGCATAATTCCGCCTTCACGGATATTTTTCCTTCATATTGAATTTCCCCTATTTGGGAATTTCATCCGCTATGTTAGATGTGCGACTCAGATGAACGGAGGTCGCAATGGCAGATGCATTCCTGTCCCATATCACGGACACACTCGCGCAGATCGAATCTGAGGGTCTTTACAAACGCGAACGAATGATCACCTCGCCTCAGGGCGGTGAGATTACTGTCGGCGGCAAGCGGGTGATCAACCTCTGTGCCAACAACTATCTGGGTCTGGCGGATCATCCCGCGCTGATCGAGGCCGCGACACAAGCGATGGGCCCCAAGGGATTCGGCATGGCGTCGGTTCGGTTCATCTGTGGTACGCAAGACATTCACCGCGAACTGGAACAACGTCTTGCCAATTTCCTGAACAAGGACGACTCCATCCTTTTTGCCGCCTGTTTCGACGCCAATGGCGGGTTGTTTGAACCCCTTCTGGGACCGGAAGACGCCATCATTTCGGACAGCCTGAACCACGCCTCGATCATCGACGGTGTGCGGCTGTGCAAGGCCAAACGCTATCGCTATCTGAACAACGACATGAATGACCTCGAAGCCTGGCTGAAACAGGCGCGTGAGGACGGGGCGCGGCATATCATGATCGCCACCGATGGCGTGTTCTCGATGGACGGCTATCTGGCCAACCTGCCGAAAATCCGGGAACTGGCCGATAAATACGATGCGATTGTCATGGTGGACGATTGCCATGCGACCGGTTTCATGGGGCCGAACGGGGCCGGCACACCGGATCATTTCGGCGTCGATGTGGATATTCTGACGGGAACCTTGGGCAAGGCGCTGGGGGGGGCAATCGGCGGCTATATCGCCGGGCCGCAGCCAGTGATCGACCTGCTGCGGCAGCGGGCGCGGCCCTATCTGTTCTCAAACTCGCTGCCGCCCTCCATCGTCGCTGCCGGATTGGAGGCGATCCGTCTGGTCGAAGAAGGCGACATGCTGCGCGCGCAACTGTTCGGCAACGCCAAGTACTGGCGCGCTGGCTTGGAAAAGCTTGGTTTTGACCTGCTGCCCGGGGAACACCCGATCATCCCGGTGATGCTGGGTGAGGCGACGCTGGCTCAAGACATGGCCTCACGGCTGTTCGACGAAGGCGTCTATGTTTCGGGTTTCTTCTTCCCGGTCGTCCCACGCGGGCAAGCGCGGATCAGAACGCAGATGAATGCGGCTCTGACCAAGGATGAACTGGACCGCGCCCTGTCCGCATTTGGCAAGGTCGGCAAAGAACTGGGGGTCATCGAATGATCCTTCCATCGGTCATTGATGTGATCGACGACACCCCCATGGTTGAACTGTCGCGCGTGTGTGCCCAGCAAAAGCTGAACGGGCGTATCATCGCCAAGCTTGACTACTTGCTGCCGGGATTTTCGAAAAAGGACCGTGCGGCAAAATCCATCATCCAAACGGCGCGCGCAGACGGTACTTTGTCACCGGGGCAAACGGTGGTCGAGCTGACCTCGGGCAATATGGGCACCGGGCTGGCCATTGTTTGCGGTATTCTGGGCCATCCTTTCGTGGCGGTCATGAGCGCCGGAAACTCGGTCGAACGCGCACGTATGATGCGGGCCCTGGGGGCCGAAGTTGTCATCGTGCCCCAGGCCCCGGGCAGCAAACCCGGCGAAGTCTCGGGCGCCGATCTTGAACTGGTCGATGTCGAGGCAAAACGCATCACAGCTGAACGTGACGCATTTCGTGCGGATCAATTTGGTCATTCGGGAAATCCCAAGGCCCACGAAACCGGGACCGGACCAGAGATATGGGCGCAATCCGAAGGCACCGTCACGGCATTCTGCGACTTTGCAGGATCCGGTGGAACACTGGCTGGCGCGGCAGAGTATCTGAACCGGCACGGCGTACGGTGTTATGCCATAGAACCCGAAGGAGCACGCGCATTGGCCGGTGAACCAGTTTCGAACCTGGATCACCCCATTCAGGGCGGTGGTTACGCCATGGGTGATCTGGTGCATCTGAAGGCCACCCAATTGGCCGGACACCTTGCTGTTTCGGGAAAGGCCGCGCGGGATTGTGCCCGGCTTCTGGCCCGCACCGAGGGGATATTCGCCGGCTACTCGGCAGGCGCGAACCTTGCTGCGGCAATTGAACTGCTTCGCGGTCCCGAGGAAGGCGGCTGTGTCGCAATCGTCACGTGTGACAGCGGCTTGAAATACCTGTCGACCGATTTGTGGGAGTAAGTGCATGCGACCCAACACAATGAAAGCACTGGAAAAGTCCAAACCCGAAGAGGGGCTGTGGATGGTGCAGGCCCCGATCCCCGCAATCGGCCCGGATGAGGTGCTGATCCGTATCCACAAGACGGGCATCTGCGGCACCGACATCCATATCTGGAACTGGGACGAATGGGCCTCTCACACCGTGCCAGTTCCGATGATCACTGGCCATGAGTTTGCCGGAGAGATCGTAGAGATCGGGCGCAACGTGACAGGGCTTGAAATCGGCCAGCGGTGCTCGGGCGAAGGCCATCTGATCACCACCGACAGCCGCCAGAGCCGCGCGGGAAAGTTTCACTTGGATCCGGGCACGCGGGGCATTGGAGTGAACGAACAGGGCGCATTTGCCGAGTATCTGAAACTGCCTGCTTTCAACGTGGTTCCCTTGCCCGACGACATACCGGATGAGATCGGAGCCATCCTCGATCCCTTGGGCAACGCGGTGCATACCGCCCTCAGCTTTGATTTGCTGGGCGAGGATGTTCTGATCACGGGTGCAGGCCCGATCGGCATCATGGCCGCTGCCGTTGCTCGTCACGCGGGTGCGCGCAACGTGGTCATCACCGACATCAACGCTGACCGATTGAAACTGGCGGAACATGTGGTTCCTTCGGTGCGTACCGTCGATGTATCCACCGAGGATTTGCAGGACGTCATAGCCAAGCTTGGGATGAAAGAGGGGTTCGATGTCGGGCTTGAAATGTCCGGCTCGCAAGCCGCCCTGGACCAGATGGTCGAAGCGTTGGTGATGGGTGGAAAAATCGCACTGCTGGGGATTCCACCGGGCAAATCTCCGGTCGACTGGTCGCGCATCGTATTCAAGGCAATCACGATCAAGGGCGTCTATGGGCGTGAGATGTTCGAGACGTGGTACAAGATGATCGCCATGCTGCAAAACGGTTTGGATGTGTCCCGCGTGATCACGCACCGCTTTGCGGTTGATGAATTCGCCAAAGGGTTTTCCGCGATGAAATCAGGCCTGTCCGGCAAGGTTGTTCTGGACTGGACCTAACGCGCTGGAAAGTTGCAACCTCAGCCCCTAGACAGGTGCAGAACTTGCACAAGGGAGGCATGAGATGGGCGAGGACAAAGACGATCGTCTGTTGCAGCGGGGGGTAGAAGACACCCTGGTCACTGATTTCGCTGAAACGCACCGCAAAAACTATGGGGACTTCCTGCAACTGAAGACGCTGCTGAACCTGCAAAAGACCTTTCAGGACCCCGCACAACCTGACGAGATGCTGTTCATCATCATTCATCAGGTTAGTGAGCTGTGGCTGAAACTGATGCATCACCAACTGGTCGAGGTCCGCCGGTTCCTGCAAGAAGATGAATTCGGACCCGCCATGAAGAACCTCGATCGCATCAAGGCCATTCAACGGCAATTGATTGCGGCCTGGGAAACCCTGCTGACCATGACGCCGGCCGACTATATGACGTTTCGGCAGGCCCTCGGCAATTCTTCCGGGTTTCAAAGCTATGGGTACAGGCAGATCGAGTTCATTCTGGGCAACAAGGATGCCTCGACCCTGAAAGTGCACGAGCATGACCCTGAGGTGATGGAGATGCTGAACGCCGCCCTGACCAAACCGTCCCTGTATGACGAAGTGTTGCACATGCTGGCCCGACAGGGGTTCGACGTTCCAAGTGATTTGGTCGAGCGGGACTACTCCGAACCATATTCCGGCGATTCGCGAGTGGTTCGAATCTGGGTCGAAGTGTTCCGCAACACGGACAAGTATTGGGATCTGTATGCGCTGGCCGAAAAACTCATGGACGTGGAAAGCCTGTTTCAACGCTGGCGCTTTGACCACGCCACCGCAGTTGAACGTGTGATCGGAATGCAACCCGGTACCGGAGGTTCCAGCGGCGTGGCTTTCTTGCGAAAAGCGCTTGAGTTGCGGTTCTTCCATGACCTCTACGATGTGCGGACGGAACTGATGTACAGCGGACAGGACTGAGGCATGCTGTATCGTGGATTTTCACAAGCCGAATTGGAGCGGGAGTACTCTCCCAGTTCGATGATCGGTGGTGACCTGGCCCCCTATCTTGCCAGTTATCAAGCGCTCAGTGCGCAGGCCCGTACCAAGCTCCCCGTTCAAGAAAACCTGACTTATGGCGACCGCCAGACCCATGTGCTGGATTTCTTTCCCGCGCAAGGGGCTGGCGCAGCGTTGCATGTCTTTATTCACGGAGGCTATTGGCAGGACCTCAGCCAACGCGAATCAGCCATGATGGCCCCTGCGCTGATCGAAGCTGAACAATCTTTCGCAACCTTGAATTACACGCTCGCCCCGGATGCGCGGCTGGATCAAATGGTCAACGAATGCCGCGACGCGCTTCTGTGGCTTGCATCAAAGGCCGAGGCATTGGGATTCGATCCGACACGGATCACCTTGTCAGGGCACAGTGCCGGTGCCCATCTGGCAAGCATGGTCATGGCAACCTCGGCCGGCGCATTGGCCCGCGCCGGGCTGCGCGTGCGTGACGTGCTTCTGATCAGCGGCGTTTACGATCTGGAACCCATCAGTATGACGTCTGTGAATGACCCGCTGCATCTGACCCCGGTCGAGGTGAACGATCTGTCTCCGATCCGCAACCTGCCCCCACCAGGCCCCCGCTATCATGTGTCAGTGGGGGAACGGGACACGAGCGAATTCATTCGTCAAAGCCGCGACTATGCGGAACGACTGCGCAAGGCCGGGCACTCGGTCAGCTTTTCCCTGGAACAGGGAATGCATCACTTCGATATCATCATGCATTCCGGTACATTCTTACCCGACACGAAATAACTGATTCTACAAAAGAAAACAGCGGCCCAATCTGAGCCGCTGTTTTCTTGTTTCTATCCCGCTTCGGATCAATCCAAGGTGCGGGTAACTTCTTCGCGCTCGAAAATCTCGATCACATCGCCCTCGCGAATATCGTCGTAGTTCTCGAACGCCATACCGCATTCCTGGCCAGACTGAACTTCGGCCACTTCGTCCTTGAAACGCTTCAGCGTCTTCAGCGTGCCTTCGTGAATAACCACGTTGTCGCGCAGCAGGCGGACGCCTGCGGAGCGACGCGCAACGCCTTCGGTCACCAGACAGCCAGCAACCTTGCCGACACCAGTAACCTTGAACACTTCGCGAATCTCGGCATAACCGATGAACTTCTCGCGGATCTCAGCGCTCAGCAAGCCGGATGCGGCAGCTTTCACGTCGTCGACCAGATCGTAGATCACCGAGTAATAGCGAATCTCGACACCCTTCTGGTTTGCGGTGTTCCGGGCAGAGGCGTTGGCACGGACGTTGAAGCCAAAGATCGGAGCGCCCGAAGCTTCGGCCAGACCGACATCCGTTTCGGTGATGGCACCCACGCCCGAGTGCAGTACACGCACGCGAACCTCGTCGTTCCCGATCTTCTCCATCGCCTGAACGATGGCCTCGGCGGAACCCTGAACGTCTGCCTTCATCAGGATCGGCAGCTCGGTGACGTTTTCGTCTTCCTTGGCCTTCTGCATCAGCTGTTCGAGTGTGGTCGCAGCACCAGCGGCGGCGCGTTTGTCCTTGGCAGCCTGCTCGCGGTATTCAGCGATCTCTCGGGCCTGTGCTTCGGTCTCGGTCACGTTCAGAACGTCGCCTGCTTCGGGCGTGCCATTCAGACCCAGAACCTCAACCGGAACTGACGGGCCCGCTTCCTGGACGCGGTCACCCTTGTCGTTGATCAGCGCACGGACCTTACCGTATTGCTCGCCCACGACAAAGATATCGCCCTGGCGCAGCGTGCCGTTCTGAACCAGAACAGTGGCCACAGGACCACGACCCACATCCAATTGGGCCTCGATCACTGCACCCTGAGCGGCGCGGTTGGGGTTGGCTTTCAGCTCCAGAATCTCGGCTTGAAGCGCGATGGCTTCCAGCAGCTCGTCCAGCCCCTGACCGGTGATAGCGGACACTTCGACGTCCTGAACCTCACCCGACATTTTCTCGACGATGACTTCATGCTGCAACAGATCGGTGCGTACCTTGTCCGGATTTGCATCCGGCTTGTCGACCTTGTTGATCGCTACGATCATCGGCACTCCGGCCGCCTTAGCGTGGTTGATCGCTTCGATCGTCTGAGGCATCACCGCATCATCGGCGGCGACAACCAGAACCACGATATCCGTTACCTGAGCACCGCGTGAGCGCATCGAAGTAAAGGCCGCGTGACCTGGCGTATCCAGGAAGGTCAGCGTCGTGCCGCCATCGGTTTTTACCTGATAGGCACCGATATGCTGCGTGATGCCACCGGCTTCACCCGCCACAACCCGCGCGTCGCGGATTGCGTCCAACAACGAAGTCTTACCGTGGTCAACGTGACCCATGATGGTAATGACAGGCGGACGTGGCTGCAGATCTGCTTCGCTGTCTTCGACTTCCTTGATGACGTCTTCAACATCCGAATCAGAGACACGGGTAACCTTGTGGCCGAATTCTTCGATGATCAGCTCGGCAGTGTCGGCGTCGATGGTCTGGTTCTGCGTGACCATCATGCCCATGTTCATCAGCGATTTGACCACATCTGCCACACGCTCGGCCATACGGTTGGCCAGTTCCGAAACAAGAATAGCTTCGGGCAACTGAACGTCACGGATGACCTTTTCCCGCTCGACAGTGCCGCCCATGGCTTTCTGACGCGCACGCTCCTGCTTGCGCTTCATCGCTGCCATCGACCGGTGCCGGTTGCCTTCGCCACCGGTGGCCTGACCCAGAGTCAGCTTCCCCGAACGGCGGTTGTCGTCGCGACCCTTGCCACGACCACGTTGTTCACGTTCGCGATCCTGTTTGCGCGGTGTGGCCGCAGGCGCAGGTTTACTCGCCGGGCTGCGGGCCACTTTGGGCTCTTCCGGAGCAGGCGCCGTAGCAGCGCGCTTGGCGGCTTCTTCCGCCTCTTTGCGCTTGCGCTCTTCATCCTCAGCCTTCTGTCGCGCACGCTCTTCAGCTTCGCGCTGTTCGCGTTCTTTGGCCTCAAGTTCCGCACGGCGGCGGGCGCGCTCTTCTTCGCGCGCTTTTTCAGCTGCCTCGCGGGCGGCGGCCTCTTCGACCTCGCGGGCCTTAGCAGCCTGCAGCGCCTTCATCCGGCGGGCCATTTCCGCATCGGAAATTCCCGCGGGACGACGCGACGGATCACCCGAAGGTGCAGTACCGCCACCCGGCTTTGCTGCGCCCGGCTTGGGGACCACCACGCGTTTGCGTTTGGTTTCCACCACGACATTCTTGGTGCGTCCGTGGCTGAAACTCTGTTTCACATTTCCGGGACGTGTCCCGCCACGAAGACCCAATGTCTTTTTGCCGTCATTATCGCTCATAAAGCTATTTACCCTTCCGTGCGGCCCCTGCCGCCGTCATCCGTTTCGCGCAAGCCACGCAGGCGCTGCGCTTCCTCTACAACACGTTTGGCGAGTCCGCCAGAGGCCAACGCAGCATGAATCACCGTTTGGCGCCCAAATGCCTGCCCTAATTCGTCTGCGGTTAGCCAACCTATGTATTTTCCGAAGTGCGGCGTACTCAGCTTGGACTTACCGCGCCCCGATCCATCCGCGGCCTGAATCAGCACCTGTGCTTCTTCCCGGTCCAGCCACGTCTTGACCTTTTCGTACCCGGCAACCGCATCACCGGACTTGCGCGCCAGGCTGAGCAGCTCAACAACACGGCGTGCGATCTGCTTTTCAACCTCATCTGTCAAGTCCGTGGGCACGGTCACTTGTGCCTTGAACCCCCGCGCAAACAGTTTCTTGCCAATGGCCATTTCCAGAGCGGCACGATCCGCCGCCACATAGACCCCTCGTCCCGGCAGTTTCGCCGCGACATCCGGAAAAACCTGACCGTCCGGCCCTGCCACGAAGCGGATCAGCCCGTACTTGGGCTGAACCTCGCCTGTGGCGATGCACTTACGCTCGGGCCCCTCGGACCGATCCTTATGGACGCCACCGCGACTCATACGCGCCACCCGAAGCCTGAGATCAGGCCTCGACCTCCTCGCCTGTTGCGTCGCCGTCGACGTCTTCTTCCGCCTGTTCCAGCTCTGCGGGATCAACCCAACCCAACAGGATACGCGCAGTCATGACCATGTCTTGCGCTTCTTCCAGCGTTACACCGAAAGGCTCCAGTACACCGTCATCCTTGACGCGTTCACCATCGACGGTCGTCCAGCCACCGGCCAGTTCCCAGTCGGCACAAGTTGCAAAGTCTTCCAGGGTCTTCACATCGTCCTTGGCCAGTGCCTCCACCATCTGGGGTGTCAGACCTTCGAATTCAATGAGGCTGTCCTCGGCACCTAGTGCACGCGCTGCATCCAGTGCAGCCTTGGCCTGTGCCTCCAGATACTCACGCGCACGTGTTTGAAGTTCCTGCGCGGTGCCTTCGTCAACACCGTCGATGACCAGCAGTTCGTCAATCTCGACATAGGCCACTTCTTCGAGGTTGGTGAACCCTTCAGAAACAAGCAACTGAGCAAAGAACTCGTCCAGATCCAATGTTTCCATGAACAGTTGGGTACGGGCTTCGAATTCTTTCTGACGACGCGCCGATTCTTCGGCTTCGGTCATGATGTCGATGTCCAGATTGGTCAGCTGGCTGGCCAGACGCACGTTCTGGCCGCGGCGACCAATGGCAAGGCTCAGCTGCTCTTCGGGAACCACAACTTCGATCTTACCGGCTTCTTCGTCCAAAACCACCTTTGACACCTCGGCGGGTTGCAGCGCGTTCACCAGGAAGGTCGGCTGATCTTCGTTCCATGGGATGATATCAATTTTCTCGCCCTGCAACTCGTTCACAACAGCCTGCACGCGGCTGCCGCGCATACCAACGCAGGCCCCGACAGGGTCAATCGAGTTGTCATACGAGATGACGGCGATTTTGGCGCGCGAACCGGGGTCGCGGGCTACGGCCTTGACCTCGATAATGCCATCATAGATTTCCGGTACTTCCATCTTGAACAGCTCGGCCATGAATTCCGGCGCAGTGCGCGACAGGAAGATCTGGTGGCCACGTACTTCGCGGCGCACTTCCTTGATATACGCGCGCACACGGTCATTCGGGCGATAGCTTTCGCGACCGATCTTGTCATTGCGGCGCAGAACGGCTTCGGCACCGCCCAGATCAACGATCACATTGCCGAACTCCTCGCGCTTGACCGCACCGTTGATGATGGTGCCTGCGCGATCCTTGAATTCTTCGTACTGACGATCCCGCTCGGCCTCACGAACCTTTTGCAAGATGACCTGCTTGGCCGATTGCGCCGCGATCCGGCCCATTTCAACCGGAGGCACTTCTTCGACATAGACATCGCCAACTTGGGGCGCTTCCATGTATTGCTTGGCCTGCTCGACGGTCATCTCGGCCTGGTAGTTCTCTAGCTCTTCATCCTCGACCACGGTGCGAACACGGGTGAAGGTCGCCTTACCGGTTTTGCGGTCGATGCTGACGCGGATGTCCATCTCGGCGCCGTAGCGGCTCTTGGCGGCACGGGCGAGCGATTCCTCCATCGCTTCGACAACCAGACCGGGGTCGATCATCTTTTCGCGGGCCACGGCCTCGGCGGTCTGCAGCAGCTCCAGCTGGTTGGCTGAGGTGATTGCCATCAGTTCGTCTCCTCTTCGGACCCTTCGGTCTCAATCTCGTCGAAAGCGTTTTCGTTCAGGGCACCGGCATCCTTGCGCTGGCGCAGCATTTCCTTGATCAGATCATCGGTCAGGACCAGCTTGGCATCGCTCAGCCAGTCGAATTGCAGACCGATGGTGATTGTCTCATCCCCCTCGGGGATGTTGATCAGAACCTCTTCCCCTTCGATCCCGGCCAGTTCACCCTTGAAACGGCGGCGGCCATCAATCAGTTCGGCGGTCTCGATCTTGGCTTCATACCCTTCAAAGTTCTCAAAATCCTTGAGACGGGTGAGAGGGCGGTCGATACCGGGGCTGGAGACCTCAAGCGTATAGGCGTCAAGAATCGGGTCCTCGACATCCAGCGTGGCGCTGACCGCGTTGGAAATTTCAGCGCAATCATCCACTTCGATTCCGCCATCGGGCTTGTCGGCCATGATCTGCAGTGTGGTCAGCTTGCCGCTCATCAGTCGGATGCGAACCAACTCATACCCCAGATCTTCGATCACGGGGGTGATGATCTCGGCCAGTCGCCGGTCGATGGCAGCTTTGGCTATCAAGTCGTTTGTCATCTGGTGCTCTACCCTTCAAACGGGCACAAAAAAACGGGCGCGCGGCCCGTCGAATTTTCCGGTGGAGCCTTGGACCAGAAGTCCAACGCGCCGCTGTTGAAACTGCGTATACGCAGGATGGTCCGAGTCTGCAACCCCCAGCGGGAATTGCGATCGGATTTACATCATCCACCACCGTTCGGCGATACGGCCATCGTCCAGTACGGCGTTCCCGGCAATCTGCCGCGGCATCCCGACAGCACCTGATACGGCAAGGGCCATGTCAGCCTCGGACGGGTGGAACCGGACACCGCGCTTGCCTCGAATTCCTGCCTGATCCGGGAGCGCGGCAATATCGACATACCCGTCCCGCAGCGCCTCGGCCCGTACAGCAGAGTCCGGAATCACTATGACCTCAACCGCGTCAGCCCATCCGGCCTCACCATCTTTGTAATGCCCCTCCACACGACGCCCAAGGAAATGGCGACCATCCTCAGCCCGTTCGACACGATAGCAACCGGTGCCGTTGGCAGTGCGCAACGGTGTTACGGTTTCACCGGCGCGCGTAACAACAAAGTGGCTGTCTGCCAGCATGAAAGGCAGCCCCGGGTTTGCCTCGGCAAGCTCAAGCCGCAGGCGGTTGGAGGCAAGTGCCTCGGTTCTTCCGACTTCAGCCAAAACGGCCAAGACGTCGACAACATGCAAAGGCTCGCCATCATGGAAGACCGCGTCATCACGCAGATCAAAGCTCCAGACCCGTGCGTCGGCGTCGGTTTGCCAGCCTGTCGCAAGCTCACCACGCAATGTACCATCCGGGGCGATCTCGGTCAGCGTATCGAACACGGCGCCACGCGCGACGCGCTCAAGGCTGTCATCGCGCGGAACGGCCAGACGCAATGTACCACCTTTTTTGGGCGTATCCGCAAGGGATGCACCTGTCGCTGCCAGCAATGCAGCCGCGGCACCAGAGGCAAAGAGAGCACGGCGGTCAATCCGGGTCATGCGATACCCTCCGCCACACGATCCATGATCCGTACCAGCTCTGCGCTGATGCCCGGCTCTGACAATGCGTGCCCCGCCTGACGAACCATCTTCAGCTCGGCATTCGGCCAGCGTTCTGCCAGCGACCACGCGGCCTGGGGCGGGCAGATCATGTCATAGCGCCCTTGCACGATGTGGCCGGGAATGTGCGCAATTCGATCAATCTGATCCAGAATCTGCCCATCCGTTTCCAGAAACGCCTTGTTGGTGAAATAGTGATTCTCGAGCCGCGCAAAGGTGCGCGCGTATTCGCCGGGACTTTCTCCAACTGATCCGTTGGTGTGGATCGAAGCCAGCGCATTCTCCCAATGCGACCAGGACCGCGCGTACAGGACTTCTGTCGCACGGTCTCCCGAAAACAGACGTTTGTTATAGGCGGCAATGGTGTCCTCAAGCTCAACTTCTGGCAGCAGTGAGGTGAACTTCTGCCATTGCTCGGGCCAGAACCGCCCGGCGCCGCCGCCATAGAACCAGTCAAGCTCGGCCTGAGTCGCCAGAAACACGCCGCGCAAGACCAACCGGCTGACCCGGTCGGGATGAGTCTGGGCATAGATCAGCGCCAGAGTCGCACCCCAGCTGCCACCAAATACAATCCATTCTTCGATCTCGAACAGTTTGCGCAGCCGCTCTATATCGGCCACCAGATGCCACGTTGTATTGTCTTCGACCGAGGCTGTGGGGCGCGATCTTCCACATCCGCGCTGATCGAACAGAATCACCCTGTACGCCTGCGGATCAAAATACCGCCGCATGGCTGGGCTGCAGCCACCCCCCGGACCCCCGTGCAGGATCACGACGGGTATGCCATCAGGATTGCCGCATTGTTCCACATAGATACGGTGCCCATCGCCCATATCGACCATCCGCTGATCGAAAGGATCGATCGGCGGGTACAGATATTGAACTGCGCGCTTTTGGTCCGGGTACTTGTCCATTATGGCCCTATATAGTCCTTAAGCGTAAAAGAGCACACGGAGACAGGAATGCAAGCGCATCCGAACACGGTGGACCCGTCCGAGATCGCAAAATTCGAGGCGATGGCGGCTGAATGGTGGGACCCGCACGGGAAATTCAAACCATTGCACATGCTTAATCCGTGCCGGCTGGATTATATCACGCAGCAGATCGCTGGTGAATTCGATCGCGACCTAAAGTCGCCGACGCCGTTCGAAGGCCTGCGCCTGCTGGATATCGGCTGCGGCGGCGGGCTGCTGAGCGAACCCATGGCGCGACTCGGTGCTACGGTGGTGGGCGCCGACGCCGCCGAGGGCAACCTGCCCGTGGCCCGCATTCATGCCGAGCAATCGGGGCTGCAAATCGACTATCGCCACACCACGGCCGAGGACATGGCCGCTGCGGGCGAGCAGTTCGATGTGGTACTGAACATGGAAGTGGTCGAACACGTGGCTGATCCTCTGTCCTATCTGACCGCGACACAAAAGTTGCTTAAGCCCGGCGGTTTGGAGATTTGTTCAACCATCAACCGCAACCCGAAATCCTATGCGATGGCGATTTTCGGGGCCGAGGTCGTCATGCGCTGGCTTCCACGCGGCACGCATGAGTGGAACAAGTTCATCACCCCCGACGAGCTGTCCGACCTGCTGCGCCAAGCCGGGTTGGAGCCGGTGGACCGGAAGGGTTTTGTGTTCAACCCGATCCTGTGGAGCTGGTCGATCTCGGACCGGGATCTGAGCGTGAATTATGTGACGGCGAGTGTGAAGGCGGGGTGAGGTAGGTTTTTTTTTGATTCGATCTTTAAGTTACGCGCCGTGGCGCGCGGTATTTTTTGGTGCGGCAATTTCCGCTGCTACCTTGTTCGATAACACACTAGCCACAGCAGAAGAGAATGCGGGCGTGTTCGTGTACGAACATGAAGGAGTTCCGCTGTATGGCTATGTAAGCGATCCTAAGGTTTCTGAGGCGACTCAGGAAATAGCAGATCGTTACTTGGGTTCGAACTCGAACAACTATGATCTGGTAAGGGCGTTGTATTTTTTCGTCTTTATTGACCCCGAGATAGTTTCGGATGGAAAGTTTTTGAAACCAGTCGAAATAGAACTGACGGAGGAGACGACAGAACCATTTTCCAAACACGAACTCTCTGACGAAGGATGCAATGTAGGGAGAATATTCTCCACGAATGAAGAAGAAAAAGGAGAGTATTTGGTATGGCTTGTTCATGGTGGGCAATATGAGGGCAAAGAAGGAAAAGAAGGAATTGAATCTTGTCTTCTTTTCGCGGCGGCGGCTTCGGCCGGAATTTGGTTGGCTAATCTTCCTGCTTTGCATCCCCGTGATTTACGGCAGCTTCTGGATAGAATGCTCTTAGAATGAAGTGGCCGTTTAGTCCGCGGCACATTGCATGAGCATCAAGCCTGCCAGCGCCCGACCACACCAGTCCTGGATCCACCTTGGGACAACGGTTCGCTGATCCCTACTCCCCCTCCAACTGCAACCGCAAATCCCGCAGCACTGGCAGGGCGCTGCGGACCCGCTCCAGCCCCAGCTCTCCGACCACGCGGTTGATCAGCGGCGCGATTGACGAAATCGCCTGATCCCGCGCGCGGCGACCGGCGGGGCTGATCGCGACCATCTTGCGACGGGCATCGTCCCAGTCGGGGCGGATGTGAATGTATCCGGCCCATTCCAACTTGGCCAAGGTGTTGGTCATCGCGCCTCGGGTCACGTGGAATGTGCTGGCCAGTTGCGCGGGGCTACGCTCGTCGCCGACAAAAACCAGATGATTCAGCACCGAGAAATGCGAAATTTCCATACCCTTGGGCAGCACCCGGCTGAGCCGGTTACGCAACAACTGGTCTGCGGTCAGGATCTCGCTGAACAGCGTGACCGCAAGGGCATTGGTGTCTTCTGTCATTGTTCAGTTCTGTCAGGGTCCAGTGAAAGACCGGGTGTGCGTCAACGACGGCACGCGACGGCGCGCCTCAGTCACAGAACTATCATCCAAATCGAAAATGTGAATGCCTGGATCTGTCCCTGCGTCGATCAGCACCTTTCCCCAAGGGTCCACAACCATGCTGTGCCCATGGGTAAAACGTGTCTTTCCATGCGTCGTCGGGTGTTCCCCCGTTTGTGCCGGAGCCAAGACCCAACAGCCCGTCTCAATCGCCCGTGCCCGCAATAGCGATTCCCAATGTGCGGCGCCCGTTACCGGTGAAAACGCCGCCGGCACAGTCAAAACCCGTGCGCCTGCCTGTGCCAAAGCCGCGTGCAGGTATGGAAACCGGATGTCGTAACAGATGGTCAGACCCACCTTGCCAAAGTCGGTTTCGGCTATGACCGCCTTTTTGCCGGGGCGGTAGTTCTTTGATTCGCGGAACGTCTCGGTTTCCGTGACCTGCACGTCGAACATATGGATCTTGTCGTAGCGCGCCACGATCTGACCTTGCGGATCAATCATGAAAGAGCGGTTGGCAAACCGCCCGTCAGCGTCTTGAGTTTTGATGCCCAGTGATCCGATCAACACCCAAACGCCCAGTCGGGCGGCCTGATCCCGCAGGCCGGCCAAGGTGATGTCGTCTTCTTCGTGCTGAAGAACCTCGTGTTGCCGCGTCGTACTGTTTGACACGCAATTCGTGACCTCTGGCGTCAGGATAAAGCGCGCACCCTGCCCTGCCGCGTCGGCCGCCATGGCGCGCACCATGTCCAGGTTTTCGACCGGATCATCCGACGAGGTGATTTGCAGCAGCGCGGTCTTCATCAGGCCGCAAGCAAACGGTCAAGCTTGCCTTGCCGCTCCAGTTCATAAAGGTCGTCGCAGCCGCCTACATGCTGTATCCCGATAAAAATCTGAGGCACGGTGCGTTTACCACCGGCACGCTGGATCATCTCAGGTTTGCGCTTGGGGTGCATCAGAACGTCAACCTCCTTGAACTCAACGCCTTTCTGCTTCAGCAGGCGTTTGGCTGCATGGCAATAGCCACAGAGCGGCGAGGTATAGATTTCTACCGACTTCATTTTCCGTTCCCCTAGGGTTTCGTGCAATCTTGGGCGAATTAGGCATCCTTGGCAACGCGCGCCAGTGCCAACACGAAAATATGATTTACCCCTGCGACCTGACACGCACGCGTGCACGCCGTCAGCGTCGCGCCGGATGTCATCACGTCATCCACCAACAGGATATCGCGCCCCTTCAAATGCAGTGCGCGCCTTGGGTGGACGCCAATTGCGCCCTCCAGGGCTTCGCCCCTCTCCTGCGCAGTCTTCCCGTCCAGCACCGGGGTCCGACGTTTGCGCACCAGCAGATCCGGTACGCACTCCAACCCGGTTTCTCGCCCCAGGTTTCGTGCCAACAGTGCAGACTGGTTGTAACGCCGTTTCAGCAGGCGCGACCAATGCAACGGCACCGGAGCAATCACCATCTCCGGCCGCAACAGCTCGCGTCCGGACTGTGCCAGCCAACGTGCAGCCGGACGTGCCAACTCGGTCCTGTCGCCGTGTTTCAAAGCCAAGACAAGTGACCGCGCCTTCCCATCATACAGCAACGCAGCGCGGCCCGCTTTCCAGGGCGGTGGGGCTTTCAGGCAATCGTCGCACTCCGTCCGAAACCTGTCCGCGCTCCCGATCACGGGCACACCACAGCTTTCACAAATCGTACCACCGATGAACGGCGTATCCCGCCAACACGCCCCACACAGGCCAAAATCGGATTCGGTCAACTCTCCACAGCCCATGCAACGCGGCGGATAGATCAATGCAAGGGCAGTTTGAATCCGCTGCGCAATGCGATACTTGCGACCTATGAAACTACCCGAGTCCACCGCACCCTCTCTTTTCGACCGCAACGCCATTCTGAATCATCGCGCCCGCGCGAAGGACGACGCCTTGTTCTTGCATCGCGCCGCCATTGATGAGGTGCAGGATCGGCTCTCCATGGTTAACAAAACATTTACGGCTCCTGCGGTTGTAACCCCTTTCCCACAGCTTTGGGCGGACGTTTTTCCTGATGCCGCCATTGTCGCGGATGACGATGTGCTGGCACTGCAACCCGGTGCTCATGACCTGGCGATTCATGCGATGGCGCTGCACTGCGCCAATGACCCGGTCGGCCAACTGATCCAATGCAAAAGGGCTTTGAAGCCAGACGGGCTGGTGCTTGTCGTATGCCTTGGGGGAGAGACCCTTCACGAATTGCGCGCCGCGCTGGGTCAGGCCGAAATCGAGGTCACGGGCGGGCTCAGCCCCCGCGTCGCCCCTATGGCCGAGCTGCGCGATCTCGGCGGATTGCTGCAACGGGCCGGTCTGGCATTGCCAGTGGCCGATGCCGTACCGCTGACGGCGGAATACCGCGATGTCCGGCACCTGATGCACGATCTGCGGGACATGGGCGAGGCCAACGCTTTGACGGCTCGGTTGAAATGCCCGACCCAACGCAGAGTGTTTGAAGCCGCGCAACGCATCTATTCGGATCACTTTTCGACGGGAACAGGCCGCCTTGCCGCTACGTTCGAACTGATTTGCCTGACCGGTTGGTCCCCCGATGACAGCCAACCAAAGCCGCTGCGCCCGGGGTCAGCCCAAATGCGTCTTGCAGATGTCTTGCGCACGGAAGAGGGCAAACTGCCGGATTGACGCGCAACCAAATCCCTTTATCTCAGGTCGGAACACGATAACTCAGGAATGCCCACATGTTTGATGCCACTCGCCCCGCTCATGCCCCTGCCGACCACCCGAAGGTCAAGATGGGCCGCGTTGGCATTTTGCTGGCCAATCTGGGAACGCCGGATGATTACACCTACTGGCCCATGCGCCGCTATCTGAACGAGTTCCTGTCGGATCAGCGGGTCATCGACTATCCGAAGTGGAAATGGCAACCGATTCTTCAGGGGATCATCCTCAGCAAACGGCCGTTCAGTTCGGGTGAAGCCTATAAATCGATCTGGAATCACGAAAAGGGCGAAAGCCCGCTGATGACGATCACCAAGGACCAGACTGCCAAGCTGCGCGACGCGATGCAGAATCGTTATGGCGATCAGGTGATGGTCGATTTCTGTATGCGCTACGGCAACCCGTCGACCAAATCCAAAGTACGCGAGATGGTTGCCGCGGGCTGTGACCGTATTCTGTTCTTCCCGCTTTACCCACAATACGCGGGCGCAACCACGGCCACCGCCAATGACCAGTTCTTTCGTGCACTGATGGATGAGGCCTGGCAGCCCGCCTCGCGAACCGTACCCGCCTATTTCGACCAACCCGCCTATATCGACGCCTTGGCGCAATCCGTTGAGCGTGCTTATGCAGCGGCGGAGACAAAACCCGATATTCTGGTCTGCTCGTATCACGGGATGCCGGAACGGTATCTGCAACAGGGTGACCCCTATCATTGCCAGTGCGCCAAGACGACACGGCTGCTGAAGGAACGGCTGGGATGGTCAGACGATCAACTGGTTTCAACGTTCCAGTCGCGATTCGGCCCCGAGGAATGGCTGAAACCCTATACAGTGGATCATGTGGCGGATTTGGCCAAGCAGGGCAAAAAGAACTTAGCGGTCATCGCGCCGGCATTCTCGGCCGACTGCATCGAAACGCTGGAAGAAATCAACGAAGAGATCAAGGAAAGCTTCGAAGAAGCGGGCGGCGAAACCTTCACCTATGTTCCATGCCTAAACGACGACCCGGCGCACATGGCTGCTTTGGGCACGGTGATCGAAGACAATTTGCGCGGCTGGCTGGACTGACCGGCACAGCCTTGGGAAAACAAAAAAGGCGGTGGATTGCTCCACCGCCTTCTTCGTGAATTCCGCGTCGAATTAGCTTGCAGCAACAGCAGCAGCAACAACGACCAGCAGGATCAGCGGCAGCAGGATGCCCTGCGACGAACCCTGAGTTTCTTCTACAACAACAGGTGCTTCAACAACCGGCTCTTCCAGGTTACCTGCATAAGCGGTCGAAGCAGCAGCAGTCAGTGCAGCAGCGAGAACGAGTTTCTTCATATTAACCTCCAGAATTTGCGCAGTTCCAATGCCCGGAACCGCACATCTAAGACTTACCTCGTGGTTTTTTCTAATCAGCATTGGCGCTGGAATGCAATTGCAACTTGACCGGTAAGCAGGTTCCCACACGAAAATGTCGTCAAATTAGCAACACTTGCGTGCCGACCTTCGTCATCAAGAACAACTCAGCAATGTCTTCGTTGAACAGACCAATACAGCCATTCGACGACCGTCGCCCGATTTTGCGCGTATCGTGCGTTCCGTGAATACGGTAGTATTTCCAGGCCAGGTACAAAGCGTGTGTTCCCAGCGGGTTATCAGGACCCGGAGGGATATGGTCAGGCCATTCCGGGTTTCGCTTTTTCATCGATGGCGTCGGAGACCAGCTGGGGCCTTCTACCTTGCGAATAACGCTGGTGCGACCGCGGCGGGTCATTTCCTCGGTCAGCGGAACCGATGACGGGTAGAGTTTATATACGGATTGATCATCTGACCAATAATGCAGCGCGCGCGACACGGTATCGACCAGAATAGCTCCGTTTCTGGTGTTCGAAAAGTACGGCTGCCAATCCAGCGCCCGAAAACCCGATACGTTCCGGCGCACGGATGCCTCGGGCTCGGGTGCGGGACGCAGCGGATCACCGGGGATGTATTGCGCCAGTGCCGGGGTTGCCAGCGTCGCGGTAGCCCCTGCCAGAAAACCTCTGCGTGTGGACGAGTGAATGCGCTTTTTGACCATGACAACGGGTCCTGTGTTTAGATGAGGTCTGAAATCTATGACATTCTATTGCCAGAATGCTTCAGTCGCAAATCAAACCGGCAGAATCACGCAAGTTTAGGCTATTGCGCGTTTGCTCAGAACTGTCAGGCGCGCTATGCCCTGTATTGACACAATAATCAGGTCGATCATGACGCGCATCGTTTCTTTACTCTTGACTTGCTTTGTCGCGCTAGCGGCATGTACAGACACCGGCACCACAACCATTGGTGCGGACGGCCGCCCGCTGCCAACGGTTTATAAAATTCGCGGCAACCCGGAAAAACTGCAGTTTCGTATGGTTGATTCGGTCAATGCCCTGCGACAGGCCCAAGGTTTGCAGCCTGTCCAGCTGAACGCGCAGCTGAACGCGGCTGCGGCGACTCATTCCAAGGACATGGCCCGGCAGAACCGGCCCTGGCACTTCGGGTCGGACGGGTCCTCTCCGATTGATCGGGCTGCACGGGTCGGCTATTTCGGCACGTTCCTCGGTGAAGCCATTTCCGAGACCTATGAAACCGAAACGGAAACCCTTGCCGCGTGGATGCAGGAGCCCGGGCCGCGTGCAGTCATCATGGACCCCAAGGCCACTCAGATGGGGTTCGCCTGGCATCAGGAAAACGGCGGCAAAATCTGGTGGACGCTGGAAATGGGTACTGGCGGCTGATGCTGAATATGGATTCAATGAAATGGCCCCCGATTTTCGGGGGTCTTTTTTTTGCAGTTTATGCCGCTTGCATAGATTGTGCTTCGGTCAGGATCGCATAGAGTTTGACCGGATCAGGGTTCGCCCGAAGCTTGGTGCACACCGACGTGTCCCTCAGCGTGCGCGACACAAGGGCCAGCGCTTTGAGGTGATCGACCCCGGCCTCTTCCGGTGCAAACAGTGCAAAGGCAATGTCTACGGGTTGACGATCCACCGATCCGAAGTCGATGGGCTTTTCCAGCATGACGAATACGCCCGAAACCGAATCAAGCTCGGGCAAACGCGCGTGCGGAAGCGCCACGCCATGCCCCACGCCGGTTGGGCCCAGGCTTTCCCGCTCAAGCAGACAGTCGACGACTGCCTGAGAATCGAGGCCCAGATTAGCGGCCGCGACATCGCCGATTTCCTGAAACAACCGCTTCTTGCTGGAAGCGGCGGACAATACACGTACTGCTTCGGGCTTCAGTATGCTCGAAAGCTCCATGATAACGCTCCATGGCACAGCACCCGCCTCGGCGGGTGCGGCGCCGTATTCCTGCCTGTCAAGGATCAATCCAGCCGATGTTGCCGTCTTCGCGACGATACACGACATTCAATCCATCCTTGTTCTCATTTCTGAACACCAGCACCGGGGCACCGGCAAGTTCCATTTGCATCACGGCTTCACCAACGCTCAAAGATGGGATTTTTGTTTCCATCTCAGCCACAATCATGGGCTGCAGCGATTCGGGTTCATCGGCCGTGTCCGATTCGTCAGAGGCGAGGATATAAGAGGACGCCCCAAAGAGTTCAACCGGTTCGGACCGATCCTTGTGGTGGTCCTTCAAACGACGCTTGTAGCGCCGCAGTTGTGTTTCCATTTTGTCGCAGCATGCCTCGAACGCCGCATATATTTCGGTTGCGTGCGCCTTGGCCTGGGCGGTCAGCCCGGTAGACAGGTGCACTGTTGTTTCGCATACATATTCATGCGCTGAACGGGAAAAGACGACATTGGCATCCGTAGGCCGCTGGGCATATTTGCCCACAACCTCGCCCAGTTCGGTCTGCACGTGTGTCTGCAGCGCCGCACCGATGTCGATCTGTTTTCCGCTGATTTGGTAACGCATGTGATCTCCTTCACAATTCACACCCATTCTGACGTCACGTTACGCGACGAACTTGTTTTTATCGGGTGGGGGGTCGAGACACTTTCCGCGGTTGCCTTAAAACCAGCCCTTCAACGAAGGGACATCGATCTCCAGACTGGAACCGGTTAAATGCCATGGGACAATTGAGGCAAGAGACGACGGAAGAGTCAATCAAAACAGGTGTGTATATACGCGATTTCCGTCATGCATCCGACGCAGGCCAGCACAAGCCTATGAAATACGGAAGTTTTCGCCCAGATAGACCCGGCGTACATTTTCGTTCTCGACGACTTCATCCGGTGTGCCGGACATCAGAACCTGCCCGTCATGCAGAATGTAGGCGCGGTCGACAATTTCCAGCGTTTCCCGCACGTTATGGTCGGTGATCAGAACACCGATTCCTCGTTTTTTCAGGTCGGCAACCAGATGCCGGATATCGCCGACACTGATCGGATCAACGCCTGCAAACGGTTCATCCAGCAGAAGGTATTTCGGGTCTGCGGCCAAACACCGCGCAATCTCAACGCGGCGACGCTCACCGCCGGAAAGGGCAAGGGCTGGCGCACGGCGCAGGTGTTCAATCGAGAAATCCGACAACAGCTCTTCAAGCCGTTCTTTCCGCCTGTGTGAATGAGGGACAGTGATGTCCAGTACCGCAGCGATATTGTCCTCGACGCTCATGCCTCGAAAGATCGACATCTCCTGCGGCAAATAACCAATGCCCATCCGCGCGCGCCGGTACATCGGCAAAGTCGTAACATTCTGGCCATCTATAGTGACTTTACCGGCCTCAGGGAAAACGAGCCCGGCCACGGAATAAAATGTTGTGGTCTTACCCGACCCGTTGGGTCCCAACAGGGCAACGACTTCGGACCGGTCCAGCGTCATCGAGACGTCGCGGATCACCGTTTTTTTCCGGTAAGACTTCCGCAGCTTCTCAATTCGCAGCCCGGAACTGCCTTCGGCCACTGACAGGTTGGGTCGCGCCATCAATTGTTTCCCTGTTGAAGGATCGTTTTGACGCGTCCGGTCATTGTGGCTGTGCCCGTCGTAAGATTGGCGTTCATCTGGTCGCCGCTGATGATGCTGGGACCTTGCGTCAGCAGGACATTACCCTTCATGACGATCACACCGGAATCGATTGTGTATTCTGCCCAATCGCCCTCCGCAGCATCCGGCGGGCTGACCAGAACAACATTTTCGGTGGCTTCCATCCGTTCGATGGCCGAGCGTTCCTCGTTATAAATCACCAGAACCCGTTCGGCAGTCAGCCGCATTTCGCCCTGAACTACGATGACATTTCCGAGGAATTCGGCAGACCCGTCCTCCTGATTGACGTTCAGTGTTTCGGATGTCACCTCGACCGGAAGGCTCGGGTCGGCATTAGCAGAACCAAAAGCCACCTGCGCCTCTTGCGCAGTTGCGGGAGCGGCACCTGCAACCAGAGCCAGGCACAAAGGAACAAATCGAAAATCGAACACAGGTTATCTTTCTGCTTTTTCAGGCTCGTATACCAGCTTCACACCGTCTGTAAAAACAATATGGACCGGTCCGCCCTTTTTTTCAGCCCCGAAGGTCATGCGTCCGGCGGAAAAGTTGCCGATCGGCCCGGTTCCATTTACCCGCCCCGGAGTGTCGCCCCGGATTTCGTCCAGCGACGTGTTGAGCAGATCCGTTGTGACTTTAAGACCGTCAGCGGTTGTAATTACCACATCGCCAACGAAAGTTGCCGTGCCCTCATCTGGGCGGATCAAACCTGAATTGGAGTCCAGAAATATCGTTCCGCCACTGAGAAGCCCCAGACGTCCCCGAAACTCGGATGCGGTCGGGGTTTCGTCTTCGCTGCCCTGCTTTGCTTGGGTGGCCTCAATCTGAACATCTTCGCCTTTGCGGGTTGTCCCGCGATATTTCGGCTGAGTGACCACCTGCTGCGCCAGCCGCTCGTCAATGTCTTTCTCAGCAAATGGCACCGACACGTTGGTTTCGATGCTGCGGGACAGTAAGAACACGGTGGACAGCATCAGAATGGCCGCAAGCGGCAACAGAACCTTCAGGAACTGTACCATGCGGGAATACCTGTCCACTTCAGTCTCCCTCAGCCCAGACCGACGCGCAGGCAGTCGTGGATATGCAGAAGGCCCAGGGGCTGACCTGATGAAGCCTCGTCAACCACGAAAAGAGATGTGATTTTGCGATCATTCATGATCGCCACCGCCTCTTCGGCCAATGCGCCCGGTATTATGGTGGTCGGACTGGCCGTCATGACCTGCTCGGTCGTTTTATCCAGAAGACCGTCCATGTGCCGGCGCAAGTCACCGTCAGTAATGATACCCGACAACTGCCCCTGCGCATCCGTTACACCGGCCACGCCGAAACCCTTTTGGCTGATTTCGATCAGCGCATCGCTCATCGGGGTGTTCGCTGCGACCAGAGGCAGGGCGTTGCCGGTATGCATCAGGTCACCCACGGTGCTCAGCCGCGCTCCCAACTTGCCGCCGGGGTGGAAGGCACGGAAATCCTCGGGGCGGAAATCGCGATACTTCATCAGCGCAATGGCCAGCGCATCGCCCATGGCAAGAGTCAGCGTCGTAGAGATCGAAGGTACCATGCCAAAACCGCAGGCCTCACCCATTGATGGGATCAGCAAATGCACATCCGCCTGTTTCATCAACGTGCTTTCTGGCTTGCTGGAAAGCCCGATCAGCGGAATGCCAAAGCGGCGCGTAAAGGCCAGCAGGTTGGCCAGCTCAGGCGCTTCGCCGGAATTCGATATCGCCAGCACCACATCGTCTTTGGAAACCATCCCCAGATCGCCATGGCTGGCCTCGGCCGGGTGCACGAAATAGGCAGGCGTTCCGGTACTGGCCAGAGTGGCGGCAATCTTGTGGCCGATATGGCCCGATTTTCCGATACCACTGATGATGATGCGCCCGGTGGCTTTCAGGATCAGATGCACGGCCTCGGCAAAATGTTCGTCAAGGCTGTCGGCCAGAACGTCCAGCGCACGGGCTTCATCGGTAACGACCTGGCGGGCGGTTTTCAGAAATGCTTCGGTGTCGGTCATGAGTGTGCAAAGATATCCGTTTCGGGCCAACCGGCGAGGTCCAGCTTCGCACGCATCGGCAGGAAATCAAAACAGGCCTGCGCCATCTCGGTCCGGCCCTCGCGCGCCAGCCGCTTGTTCAACTCGTCCCGCAGGCGGTGCAGATAAAGAACGTCCGAGGCCGCATAGTCCAGCTGCGCATCCGTCAGGATTTCAGCGCCCCAATCGCTCATCTGCTGTTGTTTCGATATATCCACGCCAATCAGTTCCTGACACAGGTTCTTCAACCCGTGCCGGTCGGTGTACGTGCGCACCAGCCGGCTGGCGATCTTGGTGCAGTAAACCGGTGCGGCCAAGGCGCCAAAGGTGTGATACATCGCGGCGATGTCGAAACGCCCGAAATGGAACAGCTTCAGGACATCGGGGTTTTCCAGCATGGCACTCAGGTACGGGGCCTCGGTCTGGCCCTTGTCCACCTGGATGATATGGCTGTTTCCGTCACCTCCTGACATCTGGATCACGCACAGGCGGTCGCGATGCGGGTTCAGCCCCATGGTTTCACAGTCAATGGCCACAACCGGGCCCAGATCCAGCCCATCCGGCAGATCGTTTTTGTACAAATGGTTCGCCACGCGACTATTCCTTTGTGCGATATCGCCCCCGAGATAGGCGGTTTGGTCCCCAAACTCAACGCCGTCCAAAAGTCGCGGGCCATTCGATGCCAAATCCTTGACCTTATCCCCATCGGGGGGATATGGATAAGCCATGTCAAATCACGCCCACCAGTCACATCCACAGATCACGGCCCGGCTGAAGCGGGCCCATGGGCACCTGGCCAAGGTCATTGCCATGCTAGAGGGGCAGGCTCCCTGTTCGGACGTCGCACAACAGCTGTTTGCTGTTGAAAAGGCCGTCACCAATGCCAAACGCGTTTTGATTCATGATCATATCGAACACTGCCTGTCCTCTGACGACGATGGTAGCGGGATCGAAGATTTCAAAGCGATCACAAAGTACCTCTGAGCCATGCTGAGTATTCTGAGAAACCGCACCTACCGCCACCTTTTCGCGGCCCAGATCGTCGCCCTGACCGGAACCGGGCTGGCCACGGTCGCCCTTGGGTTGCTCGCCTTTGATCTGGCCGGGAATGCTGCGGGCCTTGTCCTTGGCACGGCACTGACGATCAAGATGGTGGCTTACGTCACCGTTGCCCCTCTCGCTGCTGCATTTGCCGAGCGTCTGGATCGGCGCAAAATGCTGGTCGTGCTGGACCTGATCCGCGCTGCTGTTGCAGTGTGCCTGCCGTTCGTAACCGAAATCTGGCAGGTTTATGTGCTGATCTTCGTGCTGCAATCGGCCTCGGCAGGCTTCACACCCGCCTTTCAGGCAACGATTCCGGATGTGCTGCCGGACGAAGCGGAATACACCCGTGCATTGTCGCTGTCGCGTCTGGCTTACGATATGGAAAGCCTGCTGAGCCCAATGTTCGCCGCAGCATTGCTTCTGTTGGTCAGCTTCAACAGCCTGTTCTGGGGCACTGCGCTGGGTTTTGTTG
The DNA here is from genome assembly GCF_003443535.1 of Ruegeria sp. AD91A. GTDB lineage: Bacteria > Pseudomonadota > Alphaproteobacteria > Rhodobacterales > Rhodobacteraceae > Ruegeria. Next base: position 2,772,049 of record NZ_CP031946.1, read on the forward strand.
CATCGGCAATGCTGGTTGTCTCGGTTGTGCTCCCGTCACCCAAACCAAGCAAACCCCGCGGCATCTATGACCGCACCACACGTGGCATTCGTATCTATCTGAAAACACCCCGGTTGCGCGGGCTGCTTGCTCTCAGCTGGAGCGCGGCAGCGCTGAGTTCGATGGTGATCGTCAATACCGTGGTCATCGTGCGCGCCAATCTGGGCCTCTCGGAAAGCGCCGTGGCCATTGCCCTGGCCGGGTTCGGAGGCGGATCAATGCTGGCGGCCTTTACCTTGCCCCGCCTTCTGGATCGGATCGAGGACCGTCGGGTCATGGTCGCAGGCGCCGTTTTTGCCACAGGCTCCATGGCCGTCGCCGCGATGCTGGCCGCAACTGTTCCCATGTCGCTCGGTCTGCTGACCGTGTTGTGGGCACTTACCGGTTTTGGATACTCCACCACACTTACACCTTCGGGCCGCCTTTTGACCCGGTCGGCCCATCCCGAGGATCGCCCTGCCGTCTTCGCCGCGCAGTTTACCCTGTCGCATGGTTGCTGGCTGGTTCTTTACCCGCTGGCGGGGTGGCTGATGACCGTGTTTGGTCCGACCGTGACACTCAGCAGCATGGCGACGCTGTCCGTGGCGGGCGTCGTCGGTGCAATCAGCCTTTGGCCGCGCCTTGATCAAGAGCCGATCACCCACGATCACCCCGACCTGCCGCCCGATCACCCGCATCTGGCCGGGTCAGGCCCACACGCGCATCCGATCATCATCGACGATCTGCACCCGCGCATCCCACGCGAACCTTGAGCAAGGGCTTCTATCTGATCTAAACCCGGAATGACCACGAACCGGAGCCCCAATGGACCAGCTTGACCGTCGCATCATCGCCGCCCTGCAGACCAATGCACGCGCCTCGACCACGCAGATTGCGACCACGCTGGGTGTCGCCCGGACAACCGTGCACGAGCGAATCAACCGGATGGAACAGCGCGGCCTGATCGAAGGGTATTCCGTGCGTCTCGGGTCCACGGAAGACACACCGAAAGTGCAGGTCATCGTCATGCTCGAGGTACAGCAGAAGGAAACCACCCGGATCATCAGGCGGCTCGAGGCCTACCCGGAGGTCAAACTATGCCTTTCGATCAACGGAGAATTCGACCTTATGCTATCGGCAGAGGCGCCCAGGCTGGAAGATCTGGACATTCTGGTCGACGACCTGGCGAAGATTCCCGGTGTCCTGCGCACCAATACCAGTGTCGTGTTCGGGCGCAGGATCGACCGAAACTGAAACGGCGATAACTCTCTGTAAACCGATCGTTGGCTAGCTTGGCCGGGATAGATCAGAATCCCGGACCGGCAGAATGCCAAATCAAAAGATCCCGCTTGTTCTCATGTTGTTGCATGTGCTTTTGGCGCAGGCAGGATTTGCCATGCCAGATGCCAAAGCCGGTGACCTGTGCGATCAGGCCGCGCGCCGCGCCGCTCTGTCCGAAGGCGTGCCCTTGGACGTGCTGCGCGCCATCTCGCGCGTTGAAACCGGGCGCGCACTGGACGACCGGTTGCAGCCCTGGCCCTGGACGATCAATGTCAACGGTCAGGGGTACTGGTTCAAGTCCGAGGTCGAAGCCAAGGCCTACGTGTTCAAAATCTTCAAAACAGGCAAGCGTAGCTTTGATGTCGGCTGTTTTCAGATCAATTATCGCTGGCACGGGAAAGCCTTCCGTTCGATAGACGCGATGTTCGATCCCGATGAGAACGCAACCTACGCCGCCCGGTTCCTGAATGGCTTGTATGCCGAGCTTGGATCGTGGCCCGCGGCCGCGGGGGCATATCATTCCCGCACGACATCCCTTGCCAAAGCTTACAAAGGGCGATTTCAAACGGTGCTGGCACAGCTCGAAGGCACGTCCAAAACCCGGGTTGCGACCACGCCCCGCGATCCGTTCACCGGGGCCGAGCTCCCCTTGATCCCGATGCAGACCGCTACGCCCCACACCGGGGCGCTGGGGTCTCTGGTGCCAGCCGCAGGCACCGCAACCGCGTTTATCGCCTTCAATTAGGAGTTTCGCGTGCCCAAGATCGACATCCGGTCCCTGTTTTCACCAACTGTCCTGCTGGCGATTGCGCTGATGACGGTCATCATCATGATGATCCTGCCCATGCCAGCCTGGGTTCTGGACGTGGGGCTGGCTACCTCCTTTGCGCTGGCGATCCTGATCTTTACCCTGACACTGTTCATTGAGCGCCCACTGGATTTTTCGTCTTTCCCGACGATTCTGTTGGCGTCTCTGATGTTGCGCCTGTCGTTGAATGTATCGTCGACGAAACTGATTATCGGGCAGGGGCACACCGGCCCGAATGCGGCAGGAGACGTGATCGAAGGTTTTGCCAGTTTCGTCATGGGCGGCAGCATTTTTCTTGGCCTGGTGGTGTTTGGCGTTCTGCTGATCGTGAATTTCATGGTCATCACCAAAGGCGCTGCCCGCATGGCCGAAGTAGGCGCACGCTTTGCCCTTGACGGAATGCCGGGCAAACAACTTGCGATCGACAGCGACATGTCCGCAGGGGCAATCGATCATCAGCAGGCCAAGGAACGGCGAGAGCTGGAACAGCAGGAGACGACATTCTTTGGCTCTCTCGACGGTGCGTCGAAATTCGTGAAGGGAGACGCCGTCGCCGGGCTTCTGATTACACTGCTAAACCTCATTATGGGCCTGGTCATGGGCGTTGTCGTGCATGGAATGCCCGTGGCCTCGGCGTTCGAAACCTATGCGATTCTGACTGTCGGCGACGGGTTGGTGTCCCAAATCCCTGCAGTTATCATTTCTATTGCTTCTGCCCTGCTGCTGGCACGGGGCGGTACGCAAGGGGCCACAGACAACGCCATCTTTTCTCAACTTGGCCGCCACCCGGCAGCAATGTCTACCGTCGCGGTGCTTATGGTTCTGTTCGCGCTGGTGCCCGGCCTCCCTTTTCTGCCATTCATCCTCGGCGCAGCAATACTGGGATTTGCGGCTTATAGTGTTCATCGAAAGCAGCGAGACACAGAGGCATCAACGAAGCTGCCTTCGACAGAAACCGAAACGCCAACATCCCAAGCCATCGGAGACATTCTGGACCTGGATGATGTCCATCTGGAGTTCGCCCCGGATCTGGTCAGTATGGTTCTGAATCCGGGCACCGGGTTGGACGCCCGTATTGCCAATATGCGCACTTATGTGGCGTCGACCTTTGGCCTGATACTGCCCGAGATCCGCTTAACTGACCGTGCCGACCTGCCAACCGGAACGTATGTGATCAAGGTTCAGGGCGTCGAACAGGCGCGCGGTGTCTTGCATCCCGATCTGATCCTGGCGCTCGTGCAGGACGGTTTTGACCTGTTACCGGAGGGCAATGATGTGACCGAGCCGGTCTATGGTGCTCCAGCACGCTGGATCCTGCCCAAAGATCAGGAGGACGCCGCGCTGAATGGTGCCACTATAGTCTCACCACCCGAGATTCTTGCCACCCATCTGCTGGAGATCATCAAACGAGACTTCTCGCGCCTGCTGACCCTGAAATCGCTCCGTCGCCTGCTGTCCGAAATGACTCGCCTGAGCGACCCGGTACGCGCCGAAGCCAACCGCAAACTGCTGGATGAACTGATCCCCGACAAAGTGCCGATCGACACCTTGCACGCAGTTCTGCGCCTGCTGCTCGACGAACGTGTGTCAATCCGCAACATGGCGCTGATCCTTGAAAGTGTTGCCGAGGCGCGGCTGACCACCACACAACCCGAAGGCATCTGCGAACTGGTGCGTCAGCGTCTTGGCTTTCAGTTGGTCGCGGACATTAAGCGCGAGGATGGCTCGATCCCTCTGATCCAGTTGGCCCCTGAATGGGAGGACACATTCACCTCTTACCAGATCGACGCCCCCAATGCCGGCATGGATGTCGCGCTGCCCCCGAACCTGTTCAACAAACTGGCCGACGGGGTTGTAAGCAGCATCGCAAAATCCGCTGACAACGGCCTGTTTCCGGCCGTCGTGACCTCGACCCGGCGCCGTAGGTTGCTGCGCACAATCATGCAGGCGCGCGGCGTGTCCAACCCGGTTTTGTCTTTCGAAGAAATCGGGTTGGAAGCCAAGCCTGCTTTGATCGGAACGGTTGCAGCGTGATCGCCCTGCCATCAGAAATGCTGTCGCAGCTTGCCGAAACAACCTGGCAGGCCTTCGTCGTGTTTCTGCGTGTCTCTGCTCTTGTCTCGCTGCTTCCAGCTTTCGGTGAACAAAGTATCCCGACACGGGTTAAGCTTGGTGCTTCTGTTGCTTTCACCCTGATCGTATTGCCCGCTGCGCCCGCCGTCAGAATTGACCCCAGCCTGTGGGCGACCGTGCGACTGGTCGGGACCGAAGTTCTGATCGGGCTTGTCTTGGCGATAGGCTTGCGCCTTTTCGTTCTCGCACTGCAAACCGCAGGGTCCATTGCGGCTCAGTCAACGTCATTGTCGCAATTGCTGGGCGGCGCGGCGGCCGATCCGGTCCCCGCTATGGGATATCTGCTGACCCTGGCAGGGCTGACACTTGCGGCAATCATGGACCTGCACGTCCGGGCCGCACAGTTTCTGATCCAGAGTTACGCGTTGTTTCCAATAGGATTGGCACCCGGAGCTGCGGATGTGTCACGCTGGGGTTTGCACCAGGTCGCAAACAGCTTTGGGCTGGCTTTTGCACTGGCAACGCCATTCGTCATCGCTTCCTTGATCTATAACCTGGCCCTTGGGGTCATCAACCGGGCGATGCCGCAGCTGATGGTGGCCTTCGTGGGTGCTCCGGCGATTACCTTTGCTGGGCTGTTCCTGCTGTTTGCAGGCACACCGCTGATCCTTTCCGTGTGGGCTGACACGCTGATCGCCTTCTTCACCAACCCGATGGGAGCGCAGAGATGAGCGCAGGTGATGACGACAGCGACAAGTCATACGAACCGACATCACAAAAACTGCTGAAAGCACGTGAGAAAGGTGAGGTTCCCAAATCCAATGACCTGTCGGTTGTGGCGGCATATGCCGGGTTTCTGATCGCCCTTCTGACGGTCGGGCAATACACCGTCGAGCAAATGGGCACGGTGTTCATGGTTCTGATCGACCAGTCCGACGAACTCGCGCGGCTTCTGACGGCAGGGCCTTCGCATGCTCTGGTTGCAGGGGTTTTGAAGAGTGCCCTGCTTCCGGTGGCATTGCTGTTCTGCCTTCCCGCTGCGGCTGTTCTTCTGAACTTGATCGCCCAGCGCGCGCTGATCTTTGCCCCAAGCAAACTGAAACCAAAACTTTCGCGTATCTCACCGGTTTCGAATGCCAAGAACAAGTTTGGGCGTGGCGGCTTGTTTGAGTTTGCCAAAAGCACCGTCAAGCTGTTGATCTACGGCACCTGTCTGGCGCTTTTTCTCAAAGCCAACCTAACCGAGATTCTGTCGGCCAGCGCGGCACCGGCAAAGTCATCCATTCTGCTGATGATGAACCTGCTGTTTCGCTTTCTGTTCATCGTTATCGCAGTCGCGCTGGCCATCGGGGTTGTCGATTTCCTTTGGCAATACGCCGAGCACATGCGCAAGAACCGTATGTCGCGCAAGGAAATTACTGATGAAACAAAGGATGCCGAGGGCGACCCCCATGTCAAACAACACCGGCGCCAGCGTGCACAGGAGATTGCTACCAACCAAATGTTGGCAGATGTTCCCAACGCGGATGTTGTGATCGTAAACCCCACCCATTTTGCTGTGGCGCTGAAATGGACACGGGTTGCGGGCAGCGCCCCGGTTTGTGTTGCCAAAGGTGTGGACGAAGTTGCCGCCACCATCCGCTCTGCCGCAGGAGAGGCTGGTGTCCCGATCCACTCAGACCCTCCCACAGCACGTACGCTTCACTCGACCGTGGATATCGGTCAGGAGATTGCCGGAGAGCACTATCGTCCTGTTGCCGCCGCGATCCGGTTTGCCGAAGCAATGCGAAAACGCGCAAAGGAGCAAGTTCGATGAAACACACTCAGCTACCTGACTTGGAAAAAGTAACCAACGCCGCGTTTCAGAAGCATTTCCAGGCACTGCGACCGATCCTTGAGGCCGAGGCTCGGATTCAGCAACAACTTGCCAGATTGGACAGTCAACTCAATCAGGCGCGCCAAGACAGCGCCAAGATCGAAGGCTATCAGGTTTCAGGGACCGACGTTCTCTGGAATGGCTGGGAGTCCGCGACGCGGAGACAATTGAACCTGCAACTTGCCCGAACGCGCGCGCAGAAACTTGCCGGAATGGCAGCTTTACGTACAGCTTTTGGGCGAAAACAAGCCGTAGAAACACTGCGGATGAAAGTTCAGCAGGCTAACCGAAAAGCGAAGGCCAGAAAACACTTCGGGCAATAGCTCGACCGGCCCGAAATATCGGGCCAATTAGCGTCAGCTATCTTGTCGGTTTACACTCAGAATCAGCACTTTGGACACGTCTTCACCAAATTCTTTGCGCGCTACTTCCAGCAAGGAATTCCGCAATACGTCCAGGTTCCCGGATTCTGTAAAAGCCCCGTCAAAACCACCCATGTTTGCATGGTCAAAAAGAACCTGAAGAAAGCCATCTCTGAGTTTAGGCTCGATTGCATAATAGGTTTCTGTAATGGCCGGGTTCGCCTCAAGGCTCAGCGACAGCGCTACCATGGCTTCGATCTGGTCGTCTTTCACAACGGGGACGACGAATTGCTTGGTCATTTTCAGATACCCGAAGCCATCTCCCTTATCTTTTTTCTTTGACTTACCTGACTTTTTATCAACCGCCTTGACCTCTTTGACCGCTTCTTTTGCAGAAGCTGCACTTTCAGGATTTTTCGCAGGAGCAAGAACCAGACCCGCGCCAATACCCGCACCAAGCCCGACAATCAAAAAAAACACAGGTATCAATTTCGCGATCACGATCTCACCTCAGAATGGCAAAAGTGAATCAAGAACTTGCTGGCCATAACGGGGTTGCTGGACATCCGTTATCTGCCCTCTGCCGCCATACGACACCCGCGCCGACGCGATTTTGTCATAGGTGATTTCATTTTGCCTCGAGATGTCCTGCGGGCGGACGTATCCTTCCACAAGAAGCTCTCTTAGTTCGAAATTGACCCGCAACTCCTGAGATCCCTCTATCGAAAGAACTCCGTTCGGCAACACATCCAGCACTGTTGCGGCAACACGTAGAGTCAGCTTTTCGTTTCTCCTGACCGATCCTCGTCCAGAGCTTGAAGAATCCGCCTCAATCGAAACGGCTTCATCCAGCGATGCGCCCTCGGGCAAGTTCTTCTGCACACGCTGAGGAAGGCCGAAGAGGCTGGGAACTTCAAGGTTCTCGGACCCAGATCTGGATCGTCTGGTGTTGTTCGAGATTTCAGCTTTTTCATCCAGCTCGATGACAACGGTCAGGATGTCTCCTTTCTTGATCGCGCGCTGGTCGCCTAGCAGCGAATGCTGCCCGCCGCTCCACAAAGAGGACCGGTCAACATTTCGCTGGGGTTGCGTATGCAATGGCAAACCCGGCCACAACATTGCAACCTGTTCCGGGGAGTCTTCGTTTGGAGTGAAACTTGGCGGTTTGCCCAAATGATCCATTCGACCACAAGCGGACAAGACAAAAGCCGTTAGGAGAAGGGTTTTTGACAATCCGTGCATCACTTTACCTCGATTTGACCGTCCGGGCGGATTCGGCCTGTTACGGTTGTTCGGGACGAAAGGTTCATGACACGAATGCGATCCCCCGCTGCGCCACGCCCCAAGGCTCGGCCCTCTGTGGTGATCGACAAAGGTTGGCTACTGAACACCAGCACAACCAGATCGTTTCGATCGACGATGGCAGGCGGCCTAACATCGGAGTCACGAATTGGACGACCGGGGTAGAGCGCCACTCGGGCCTCTTGTCCGATCAAACGGTCAGGATCGGAAATTGCATCGGCAATATCCGTTGGTTTCAACTCGAGATCGGCCGCGGAAATGACTTCCTTGGCCCGGATCGTACGTGTCGAAACTACAATGTCAGCCTGAGCGGCAATTGGCGCCATTAGCATCAGAGTAAATAAAAGACGTCGCATCACCGCACCTGCGTTGTCGCACTCATCATCTGGTCCACCGCCGTGATGACTTTGGCATTCATCTCATAGCCGCGTTGCGCTTCGATCAGCTCGGTAACCTCGCGCACGGCGTCGACTGAGCTGTCTTCCAGATATCCCTGCCGCAAAATTCCCAGACCATCTTCGCCCGGAGTGCCCAGAACCGGAGCGCCAGAGGCTTCGGTTTCCTTGAACAGATTGCCTCCGATGGCTTCCAGCCCTTTGGCGTTCGAGAAACTGGCCAGAGCAAACTCCCCAAGCAACTGACCTTCGGGAGAGTCGTCAAAGTATGCATAGACCTCACCCGACGCATTGATCGAAACAGAACGAGCATCATCAGGAATGGTGATTTCGGGTGAAACCGCAAACCCGTCCGAAGTGATGATCAGACCTTCTGCCGACCGTTTCAGGCTGCCATCGCGCGTATAGGCGGCCTGACCGCTGGGCAGGGTCACCTCGAGATAGCCACGACCTTCGATCGCCACATCCAGATCGCTCCCGGTGGCCGACAAGGCGCCTTGCTCCAATTGCACTGTCACCGCTGCCGGTCGCACGCCCAGTCCCAGTTGAATACCCGTAGGCAGAACCGTTCCGTCCGATGCGTTCACAGTGCCGGCCCGGGCCATCTGCTGATAGTGCAAGTCGGCGAATTCCGCCCGCCGGGCGTTGTAGCCGGTGGTGTTCATATTCGCCAAGTTGTTCGAGATCGTCTCGACCCGCATCTGTTGCGCTGTCATCCCAGTGGCCGCAATTTTAAGGGCTCGCATGTCTAACTCTCCTCATCCAATTCAGCGCATCAGCGCTTTGAGTGCGCCACGCACACGCTCATCTTCACTCTCGAGAAAACTTTGCCCCAGCTCATAGGCGCGCTGGATTTCCACCAATCGGGTCACCTGCTGAATGGCGTTCACGTTTGACCCTTCGAGAAAGCGATGCAAAACCACCGGCTCATCGACCGGATCAATTGCGCCATCAGTACGGAAACGTTTGTTCCCTTCGCGTACAAGTTCGCTCGTGTCGGCGACGTTGAAAACGCCCAGCTGACCCAGAAGTTGACCATTCACACTCAGCGTTCCGTCGCTGCCGACATCGATTGACGCGGCATCAGGCGGGATAAACACGGGGGCGCCATTGGCATCGAGCACACGTGCGCCATCCATTGAAACCAGATCGCCATCAGCATTTGGAGAAAAGCTGCCAGCCCGCGTCAGCCGGTTGCCATCCTGGGTTTCGACCATGAAGAACCCGTCGCCTTCGATAGCGAAATCAAATTGCCCGCCGGTTTGCGTAAGCACACCCTGTTGCATCGACGTATTTCGCGCCTCGGCCCGGCTCATGGAGAGGGAGGGGCTGTTCGGCACAACCTGAATGAACTCTGAGAACACTAACCCCTGCTGGCGATAGCCGGTCGTGTTGGCATTTGCGATGTTATTCGCAACCAGGCGCATTTCATTCATCAGCCCGGACTGGCGGGACAAGGTGACATAGGCGGTGTCCATCAGCGACCTCCTGCGATCAATGGAACAAGCGTTCCGGTGAAAAACGTAACCAAGGTTTGAGTCATGAACCCCATCGAGATCCAGAACACGACGACGATGGCGATCAGTTTGGGAACGAAGGTCAGCGTCATTTCCTGTATCGACGTCAGCGCCTGGAACAGACCGACGATCAGACCCGAAACCAGAGCAACCGCCAGAATCGGAACCGATGTGATGACCGCGATCCAGAGGGCCTGACGCACGATGTCAAAGAAAAGACCTTCGCTCAGCATGGTATCAGACCGGCATCCGCAGGATTTCCTGATAGGCCTCGACCACCTTGTTGCGAACGATCACAGCTGTCTCAACGGCCAGTTCGGTCTGTGCCAGCGCCTGCACAAGCGCGTGCGGGTCGGCTTGCCCGACCATCGCGGTCTGCGACATCTGCTCGCTGTGTCTCAGCGTGGATGCAAAGTCCTGAAAACCTGCCTTCAGTCCCTGCACCATGCCCGAGTGATCGGGGTCGGCCTGGGTTGCAGGACGTGCACCGGCATAATTCTGCGCGGCGGTTAAGGATCGGATGTCCATTCTGGCTGTCCCTTTATTTTCTGAGCAATTCCATCAACGACGACGACATTTGCCGTGTTTGATCGAACATCTTGAGGTTGGCTTCATAACTCCGCTGCGCCTCGCGCGCGTCAGCGATTTCGATCATCAGATCGACATTCGATCCCCGATAGTGGCCACTGGCATCTGCCATCGGGTGGCCGGGGTCGAAAATTCGTGTCAGGTCGCGTCGATCAAGCTTTACACGACCGGCTTGCACCACGTTCTGACCATCTTTTTCGATGGTCTCAAACGGCACTGTCTTGCGCCGATACCCGGGCGTATCCGCATTCGATATATTTTCGGACACGTGGCGCAACCGGGCTGCCTGCGCACGCAGGGCGCTGGCGGATGCAGCCAATGAGTGGGAAAAATCGCTCATCCTCGGCCTCCTTATCCACGTCCCAGACTGGTGCGAAGGATGTTCATCGAGGATTTGTAGATCGCCAACGCGCGGTCGTGCTGTCGTTTTACCTCGACCGATTTCAGCATCTCTTCTTCAAGCGATACGCCGTTGCCATTTGGATCACCCGACGGAGCGGCCTGGTGCTCTGCCCAGGGCTGCGCACCCGTGCCGCCGTGCAGATGACCACGCCGCGTGGCCACCATGGTCACTTCGCGTCCTGAGGTTTCAAGTGCTTTATGGAAGGGCTCAATATCGCGCGGCTGGTAGCCCGGCGTATCCGCATTGGCCATGTTGCGCGCAATCACCGCCTGCCGTTGCCCGGCATGGGTTGCCATTGCGTACGCGGTCTTAAGGACGTTCAAGTCATAGAACATCGGGGCTTCTCCCTCGATCAATTTCAACCAAGGCTTAACCCCGATTCCTTTAGAAACCGTTTTCAGAACCCAATTGGAGAACCTAAGATGTCCGATCTCGACCCGATGCTTCTGAAACATGAATTCGATCGGATGACTTCGATCCGCCACGTGGGCCTGGTCAGCGGCGTCGCACAAGGGTTGATCGAGATCAGTGGCCTCAACGAACATGCGCGAATCGGAGACTTGCTTACATTGCGGCGGCGCGCGGGGCCCGATCTGGCCGGTGAAGTGCTGCATGTGTGTGCAGACCATATCCATATGATACCGGGTGCCGCCCTGGATGGTGTCAGCCTCGGGGATCGCGTGTATCTCGATCCCTCGCCGGGATTCGCGCCCGCATTGCACTGGCTTGGGCGCGTCATTGATCCGTTTGGCAAACCGCTGGACGGAAAACCCCTGCTGAACGGGCCACAGGATCGCGATATCATGCAGGCACCCCCGCCTGCGGTGGCGCGCAAGCCATTGGGAAAGCGGATGGCCACCGGACTATCCGTTCTCAACACCATGCTGCCGATTGTGCGCGGTCAACGCGTTGGGCTGTTTGCGGGATCGGGTGTGGGGAAATCAACGTTGCTGTCGACGCTGGCGCGCTTCATGCAGGCTGACGTGGTTGTGGTGGCTCTCGTCGGCGAACGTGGGCGTGAAGTGAACGAGTTTGTTGCCCGCGCTATTGGTCCGGAAGCCATGAAGCGCACTATCGTGGTCGCCGCAACGTCCGACCAGTCTGCATTGGCGCGCAGACGGTGCGCGTGGTCGGCCATGTCAGCGGCAGAGTTTCTGCGGGATCTGGGGCTGAACGTTCTGTTTCTGGCCGATTCGGTAACCCGTTTCGCGGAAGCGCACCGTGAAATCGCCGTTGCCATGGGCGAATCTCCTTCGCTCCGAGGATATCCACCCTCTGTCACCCCGCTGATTGCCAATCTGTGTGAACGCGCAGGCCCCGGCACGCAGGAGCACGGTGATATCACCGCCGTATTCAGCGTCCTGGTCGCGGGTTCCGACATGGATGAACCCATCGCCGACATTCTGCGCGGTGTATTGGACGGGCATATCGTGCTCAGCCGCGAGATTGCCGAACGCGGGCGCTTCCCGGCCATCGACCTCAGCAAATCCGTATCCCGCAGCCTTCCAGAGGCCGCGTCCGAGGCCGAGAACCAGATGATCAACGAAACCCGCAAACTTGTCGGCAGCTACGAACAATCCGAAGTCATGATAAAGGCCGGGCTGTATTCAGAAGGATCAGACCCGCTCTTGGATCAGGCCGTGCGCGTTCATGAGGAGTTGGACTCGTTTTTTAGCAAACCCGATTCCGAAGGGATTGAAAACAGCTTTAACCGCTTATCGTTGACTCTGCGCCGGGCTTCCGCCGGCCTGCCGCGTTAGCGAACTCTGAGCAGTTTTAAGTATTAAGGCCGCCTTAAGACCTGCACAGCTATTCAGATAGTCGGGTGATAAAAAGGTGGTGGAGATGGGTGCGCAAACCAATGCGGCGCAAATCATCATCAAGAAGAAGCGTGTATCGGGTGGCGATGGCCATCACGGTGGCGCGTGGAAAGTCGCGTATGCAGACTTTGTTACGGCCATGATGGCCTTCTTCATGTTGATGTGGCTGCTGAACGCAACAACGGAACAGCAACGAAAAGGGTTGGCAGATTATTTTGCGCCAACAATCCCGCTGAGCCCGGAATCCGGCGGCGGCGACGGAGCCTTTGGCGGCGACAGCATGTTGTCTGAAGACACGCTATTGCGAGACGGTCAGGGTGCCACGACCAGGCACCCGACCGAATCGCATCAAGCCCGTGGTTCAATCGGAGTGAATGCCGAAGGCGGCGGTAAAGGAAACAAGGAAGACTTCACTACGTTGGAGGCGCAACTGCTGGGGCGTACCGGTGAAAGCGAGGTCTCGGACAAACTGCTCAAGCATATCGTCACACGGGTCACCGATGAAGGTTTGGTGGTAGAACTGTTCGACACCGACGATCAGGCATTGTTCGAAGCAGACTCTGACAAACCAACCAGCTTTCTGCGGGCCCTGGCCCTGATCATCGCCCGGGCCTCGGATCTTGTTGTCAATTCGATGGCTGTCGAAGGGCATGTCAGTGCGTCTCCGGTTGTGCAGGCGCGCAACACAGCCTGGAATCTGTCCACCGCCAGGGCACAAACATTGCGTCAGTTACTGCAGGACAAGGGCGTTGAGGCACAAAGGATGGATCGTGTTACGGGCCATGCAGACAGAGAATTGTTATCCGACAATCCCATGGCTGCGCGAAACAACAGGATAGAAGTGATCTTCCTGCGCCAACCCTGAACTATAGAGCGCATTTTACATGTTAGCGCGCTGTTAAGGGGCTGTGCGTTACCTGTTGCACCAAAGACGGACGCAACAGAAGGGCGCACCCATGACCATTTCCTCTTCGCTCAATGCCGGTGTGGCGGCGCTGAAAGCCAATGCCAACAGGCTGGCGACGATATCCGACAACATCGCGAATTCTTCGACCTTTGGGTACAAACGGGTCGAGACGGATTTTCATTCAATGGTCACGTCCGGTCAGGGTGGCAGCTATTCGGCAGGCGGCGTGCGGACGACAAGCCAGCGCATGGTTGATCAGCGCGGGCCTCTGGTCACAACCAGCAACTCAACTGATCTGGCAGTACGGGGGCGCGGCATGTTGCCTGTGCGCCCCAGCTCTCAGGTCGGGAATAACTCGAACGAGATGTTGCTGACAACAACAGGGTCATTCCGTACCAATGAAGAAGGATATTTGGTCACCGAATCTGGCCTTGTTCTTCTGGGATGGCCCGCTGCACCAGATGGCACTATTCCACCAGTTTCGCGCGACACGCCTGCTGCGCTTGAACCCATTCAGCTGAGTGTCAACCAGTTATCGGGCGCGCCCACTACGCAAATGAACCTGCGTATGAACTTGCCGGCCACGGCGACAGATGCGGGTGCTCCGGGGGACGTTCAACCTTTGTCGGTTGAATATTTCGACAATCTCGGAAAATCCGAGAGCATCGATATTGAATTGATCCCAACTGTTCCCGCATCCGGCAGCAGCAACGAATGGACCATGGTCTTGCGTGACTCGGCCTCGGGCAGCGCGATCATTGGGGAATACACGTTGACCTTCACCGACAACCGAACGGCCGGCGGCACCTTGGCTAGCGTCACACCTGTTTCTGGCGGTGCTTATGACCCAGCAACGGGCAGTGTCATGGTCAATGTTGCCGGCGGACCGGTTGAGGTCAATATTGGCCTGATTGGGGATGCAGATGGCATAACCCAATTGTCCGACACGTTTGCACCTGTTTCGATCACACGTGATGGTTCTGCCGTTGGCACAATGACCAGCGTTCAGGTCGATGAGAACGGATATGTCTACGCGTTGTACGACACCGGCGTCAGCCGCCGAATGTACCAGATTCCGCTGGCAGATGTCCCCAATCCCAACGGCCTGACCGCGTTGGACAGCCAGACCTACGCGCCATCCCGTGAAAGCGGCACGTTCTTTCTTTGGAACGCGGGCGAAGGTCCTACCGGAGATCTCGTCTCGTTCGCGCGTGAAGAATCCACCACGGATGTGGCCACCGAGCTGACATCCTTGATCCAAACGCAACGCGCCTATTCTTCCAGCGCCACAGTAATCCAGACGGTGGACGAGATGCTGCAGGAAACGACAAACCTGAAACGTTGATCAAGCTCTGACCTAAAGAAGGGAGCGGCCTCATGAACATGTCAACAGCACTGAATAATGCATTGGGCGGGCTGACTGCGGCCAGTCGCGGGGCCGCTGTGGTGTCCGGAAACATCGCGAATGCGCTGACCCCCGGTTATGCGCGTCGGTCTCTCGAACTTACGACAAGTCCAATATCCGGAAATGGCGTCCGCACCGTTGGCGTGGTCCGGCATCAGGATCCGGTTTTGACCGCCAACAGACGTTCGTCTGACGCCGAACTCACCTTTCGATCGGCCATTTCGGATTTTCACTCGCAGTTCGAACAACTGGTGGGGTCTCCTGCCGACGGCCCTTCGCTATCTACCCGTCTGTCCTCGTTTGAAAACGCCTTTGTCACGGCGGCCAGTCTGCCTGACTCTATCGAACGGCTGGACCAGGTTGCACGTTCGGCCCGCGATCTGACCAATGAACTGAATGCAGCATCAGAGGGCGTGCGCCAGGCGCGCTCGGACGCAGATCGAAAAATCGGCGCTCAGATCGACAGCCTGAATCAGACTCTGAAAGATATCGAAGACCTGAATGCCAAGCTTCCCGCCATACAGAACTCTGGCGGTGACATCGGTGCCCTGTTGGATCAGCGACACGTCCTGATCGATCAGGTCAATGCCCTGATCCCGGTCAATGTCGTACCTCGCGCCAATGATCAGGTGTCGCTGTACTCAGAAGGTGGGTTGATCCTGCTGGAAGGCAAAGCCTCGGAATTCACGTTTTCTACGACCGGTGAAACAAAGCCCCACATGGCAGTGGCAAATGGTCTGTTGTCCGGTCTGGAAATGAACGGCAACCCGGTACGGACAAGCGGAGACAACGCTCAAATCCGCGGCGGGGCGCTGATGACGCAGTTCACCATCCGTGACGATTTATCGGTTGAGGCGCAGGTTCAGCTGGACACGGTTGCGCAAGACTTGATTGAGCGATTTGAAACGCCGGGTTTGGATATGTCGGTTCTTGCGACAGATCCCGGTCTGTTTACCGATAGCGGCAACCGCTTTGATCCAGCATCTGTTGTCGGACTTGCATCACGGATCTCACTCAATTCGACGGTCGACCCTGACAATGGCGGGGACAGTTGGAAACTGCGCGCGGGTCTGGGTGCCGCAACACCGGGTGACCCCGGGCAGGCCGCACAACTGCGCGCGTTCGGGGACATATTAACCGACGCGCGTCCGATACCCGGCGGGCTGTTTGGTACGGGAAACATGCGCGCTGCCGAGTTGACCGAGGCCCTGTTGTCGAAAGCAGGCGCATACGCCCATGCCGCAGATCAGCGCAAGACTTTTGCAAACAGCTTCCAGCAGCAAATGGCGCAGATCGAGGCCGCCCAGGGCGTGGATTCCGATCAGGAACTGCAACGGCTCATGCAGATCGAACAGACATATGCCGCAAACGCCCGTGTCATCTCGGTTGCTGACGAGCTTCTGGAAACTCTTCTGAGGTTGTGACCATGAACATCACTTCTATCGGCGATTTGGCGCGAGGAATGACCTTGCGAACCCGCGCAACAAATATCAAAACCCAGATCGAAACCCTCTCTCACGAGATGTCCACCGGGCAGGTAAAGGACATCTCGAGTCGGCTTGGCGGGGATTATTCACAAATTCTGGATCTCGACCGCAGCCTCTCCAGACTCGACGCCTTTGGCATCGCAACGTCCGAAGCGGCCCTGTTCACCGATGCCATGCAACTGAGCCTAAAAACCGTCGGAGATTCGGTTGGAGACATGACCGCGTCTTTACTGGCTTACGGAACCGCCAATCAGCCCGTTAATCATGAACAAGCGTCACAACAGGCCAAAAATGAGCTGGACACGATGATCTCGGCGCTGAACACACGTGTGGGTGGGCGTAGCCTGTTTTCCGGCACTGCCACTGATGTGTCGCCGCTGTCCTCTTCGGACGGTCTTCTGGCAGCGCTGAAGCCGCAGGTAACCGGGCTTGTCACCGTCTCCGATATCCGGCTGGCGGCGGATACCTGGTTCAACGACCCGGCAGGGTTTGACGCCATATTTTATCAGGGGTCAAGCAACACCCTGTCTCCGATGCAGATATCGGAAAACGAAAGCGTCACGCTGCCGATCACGGCAATGGACCCGGCGTTCAAGGCCTCTCTCAGGGATGTTGCAGTAGCCGCACTGGCCACTGACAGCACATTGGCGCTTTCTCCCGATCAACGCACCGCTTTGTTCACGCAGTTGGGTGTCGATCTGGCCAATGCACAGGATGCAACCGTGAAGCTCCGGGCAAAAGTCGGAGCGGCCGAAGCCCGCATTGAAGAGGCCGCAACACGCAATTCCGCAGCCCGAACCAGTCTGGAATTTAGCCGGAACGAACTGATCGCGGCCGATCCTTATGAGACGGCAGCGAAACTGCAAACGGTGCAATTTCAGTTGGAAAGCCTGTATTCCGTAACCGTTCGCAATGCGAATCTGTCTCTTGTAAATTTTCTGAGATGAGGGCGCTGATACTTCTCCTGATCCTCCTTCCCGGCATGGCCTGGGCAGGGGCAATCCGTCTCAAGGACCTCGTGGATTTTGATGGTGTCCGGGGCAACGATCTTGTGGGTTACGGTCTGGTTGTCGGTTTGAACGGAACCGGCGATGGGTTACGGAACGCGCCTTTCACCGAAGAAATCATGTCCAACATCCTTGAACGTCTTGGTGTTAACGTCACCGGTGAGGATTTCCGACCCAAAAACGTGGCGGCGGTATTGGTCACAGCCAGCCTGCCACCTTTTGCAAGGGTGGGTGGTCAAATCGATGTAACGGTTTCAGCCATAGGCGATTCCAACAGCCTGCTAGGCGGCACTCTGATCATGACCCCGCTGAACGCGGCCGACGGACAAATCTATGCGGTTGCACAGGGCACAATCCTTGCGGGCGGCGTTTCGGCTGAAGGAGAGGCAGCTTCAGTCGTGCGCGGGGTACCAACCTCGGGCGTTATTCCGTCCGGCGCAAGGGTCGAGCGTGAAATTGACTTCGACCTGTCAACCCTCACTCAAATGCGCCTTGCACTCAGAGAGCCCGATTTCACCACAGCCGCACGTATCGAAACCGCGATAAACACCGAGTTCAACAGAGCCGTGGCGATCATGCGGGATTCCGGTACGGTTGAGCTCAACGTCGCGGCGACGCAGGCAGTTTCAACAGCCCACGCCATAGGGCGCATTGAGAACATTCTGGTTGAACCGGAATCAAAAGCGCGTGTTGTTGTCGATCAACGCTCTGGTACCATTGTCATGGGACAGGAGGTCCGTATTTCGCGTGTGGCAGTCTCTCAAGGCAATCTGACGCTGACGGTTCAGGAGGCACCGATTGCGGTTCAGCCCAACCCGTTTGCCAGAGGTGAAACAGTGGTCGTGCCACGTACAATCGCAGGGATCGAGGAAGAAGAAGGGACCGGCCTCGCCGAAATCCCCGAGGCCACCACGTTGTCCGAGGTTGTCGCCGGTCTGAACGCGCTTGGGGTCTCGCCTCAGGACATGATCGACATTCTGAAAACGATCAAGGCAGCAGGCGCACTGCATGCGGAATTCATCGTCAGGTGAAGGGCCTGGATGGGCGCGCTGCTGGCACGCCCGCCAAAGCTGCGGTCTATTTCGATTTCCAGCTGTCCAGCCAGCGGCGAAACCTGTTGCGCCGCTCTTCAATGGCATCACCGGCTGCATATAGCCCGTCTTCCACGTTTTCGATCATCGGATCGATCCGAGCCTGCCGGAACCTGCGCCAACGCACCCATATCGCCCAGACCAACGCGGCAAAGATCGTCAGGAAGATGATATTGAACCAGGGAATGATCCGAACATCCGGCCCTTCTACATCTTCGATGAAAATGGCGTTGGGAAAGATCGACATGAATTCGTTTCGCCAACCATAATGGGTCACGACCACCCATTTCGGGTTTTCCTTGGTCGACTTAGCATCATTGGCCTCGGTATAGAGGTTCGCTGTGTCGAACTTGAAATACGGCGGCCAGCCCCAACCGGTATCCTCGTTTCGGTATACGATGGGTTTTCCGTTGGCCCGCACCGCCTGAATGAACTGCACATCCCGGTTGGACAGGCTGGTGGACTGATCTTCCGGCTCTGACCAGAATATCCGGGTCCAATCGTTCAGATCCTGCCGTTCTTCATAGGTATTCACGATGCGCACAATGTCATGCTGCGGCAGCGAATACTGCAGGATCACGGCAATCGTACCCCAGAAAATGATAATGAACGCCCATTTCACATAGGCCATGCCTAAACCCTCACATGTAATTCACGATGTAGATCATCGCGCCAATCGCCACCCACGGCACGATATAGACACCCAAGATCAGTTTACGCCGAAACGAGTTGTCATACACATGCAATCCGCGTTCGACAAAGGCTTCCTTGTTGCCCGTCTTGCCTTTTTCATCCCACCAGGTTTCCAGTTTGCGACGGCGCATCCCGCGCGAGTAGAAAGACAGTGCGAAATAGGTAACCGTCTGGATCACCAACAAGATCAGCAAAAGGCGCAACAATCCGAACATATCAGCCTTTCCTCACCGAACCCCACGGGCCGACCCGTGCGATTATGTCATCGCTGACCCGATCGTCGCCGTTCATATCCGGTTCATGCCCGAAAAGCGCGGCGCGGGCGCCTTGCTTGTCCACCTGATACTCGCGTGCAAGGAAATCGGCAACATAGGCTTTCTTGCTCTCGGGCCATCTGGAATACGTGCTGTAGAACAGCTCCTTGTGGCAGATGAACATCTGGCGCGGGTCCAGCGGGGCCAGTTCGGCCAGTAACATGTTTACCAGATCACGGTTCGGCGTATTCGCGGCGCGTAACGTATAGAAATAGGCCGGATGGTCCGAAGTGATACGCGGCCACGGCCCCCCGTCACTCGCCCAGCGCAGCAGTTGCGCCAGACCGTGATAGGCATCAGGCAGGCGATCCGAGTGGTTTCGCGCCAGTCGCCGCATGTCGCTGCGGTCCGACCCGGTCAGGTCGACATCCGCATCCGCCGCTGCGTCAACGGTCAGGAAATCCATCTTCTGTTGCAGGATCGCGGCGGCATCCACGCCGCGCGCCTTGACGATCGGTTCGACCAGATCGTTGTAATCCAGAAACTTGGCGATTTGGTTTCGCTGTGACGGATCAAACGTGTACTTGATCGGCAGGTCGTCGGGCTTTTCGCCCATGCAGATCACGGCCGGGTGGTCTATGTCCGGAAACAAATACAGCCCACCAAAATGGGCCGTCCAGAAATTGCGCTGGTCAAACGTCGTATGGCGCAGGCGGACCGGATTGCGTGTGACATCACCGGTTTCCCTAGCGGTTTCGATCATCTTCGCGATCAGAACGTCGTCGAACCATGCATCCTCTTCGGATTTGAACTGTTCCACCATCCCCGCCAATTGCTGTGCCTTGCGCAGGGTGCCGCCTGCGGTATCGGCCTCGATATCGATCTTGCGCAGGTTCAGCAGATCGCGGGGCGTGGTGAGTTTGATGACCGAGTTCACCAGCTCTCCGGCCACCGCATCGGTGGCGGTCAGGGCGAAAAGCTGCGCCTCGTTCATCTCGATGAACTCGCGCAGGATATCGCGCGAGGTCGAGAATTTGACGTTCAGCAGAGGCGCGCGTTTCTGTTCGGTCGTCAGCAGGATGAATTGCCGGTTGACCCCGTTGGGGTTGAGGTAAAGCTCGTCCTCCAGCTCAATCCCCACCTCCGGCGAATAGCCCGAGATATCGACATGGAAATCCGTCAACGCCGTGGTCTTGCCCGCCAGATGCTGCAACGCGCGGTTATACCGCTCGACCAGAGCCGGGCTGGAGATGTGGACGAGATTGCCGAACATCAGGCCTTTTTTGATGAGGCGGATCATGTTCTTTCGCCTTCAAGCATGTGTGCATTCTTTATGTCGTGCTTCAAGCGCTCCCATTCATGTTTCAATATCTTTTGCGAAACCTCTCGGAGCGCAACCAACTCGCTCATATCAGGATCTTCGGCTCCAAACTCGCCCGACGCGCTTTTTAGATGCTCTCGTAAACTGTCATAATTCGGATCCTTTGGATTGAGCCGCAGTAGAATACGAGAAGCCAACTCAACTTCTTCTCGCATGCTCTCTGGCCCACTTTCAGTGCTTACCAAAGACGAGAAAACCGCTAAGTCATCTCTTAGATCATCAATCCATTTCTTCCTCATTTCGGCAATCTTCATTTCTGTAGATATTAGGCGGTTTGCCGCCTCTCGCTTTTCAGATGACCTATTTGAAAGATGAGTAGTCAACAAAGCCAAACCGGAGACTAGAAACAATGTGCCCAAAGAAATAATTGTCCCGTCAAATTCTGATACCGCACTTTCGAATTTCTGCGCAAAAGATCCGGGGTACGACTGCAAAAGCAGCAGAAGTGGTGGGATTAATATCAGCACCGCCAACAAGAAAAAGACTATCGCCAAGTCCTTCACCCCTTCCCCTCCAGATACCGCCGTTTGGCTTCTTCCATCCGGCCCATCTCACGCACCGCGTTCTCAATGGCGACCTCGTCGCTTTTGTCGGCATAGCGGAATTCGCTGTCGGCGTAGCGGTTGATCTCTTGCATCACCATTTCCACCGTGATCGGCTGGCGCAGGTCTTCAATCATGGCCTTCTTGGTGTCGTAGTCGCGGAACAGGAACAGGTCGGGGTTTTCCATCCACTCGTCAGGCAGTTCGAAATCCATCGCGCGGACCTTGACGGCGTCGGTGA
This sequence comes from Ruegeria sp. AD91A, assembly GCF_003443535.1. Classification (GTDB taxonomy): domain Bacteria; phylum Pseudomonadota; class Alphaproteobacteria; order Rhodobacterales; family Rhodobacteraceae; genus Ruegeria. The sequence continues at coordinate 2,793,500 of NZ_CP031946.1, forward strand.
TGTTCTTGATCGCGCGGCCGGTAAAGCGCTCATCCGCCTGCTGGATTGCCTTGAGATAGGTGCCCATCTTGGCAATCGTATCCATCTGGCCGATATCGCCGGACACCCGGTCATAAACCTGCAGCAGAGCGTCCTCATGCGGGCGCGAGTGGCTTTCGAAACTGGCGGCGACGGCCTTCTTGATTTCCTGCGCGGCGTAGGCTTCGTGTTCGCCCAGCGGGATGTCGTGGTCGCGGCCCATCAGCAGGTGCAGGATGTCGATGTAATCCTCGCGCGTTTGCGGCCCATCCACCAGGAACCGCGCGCCCGCCCGTTGACGCAAGGCGTCGTCCACATTCTCGGGGTAGTTCGAGAACATGCCAAAGGTGCAGTTGCCGCGTACAACGGTGTTGGCGCCGGCAAAGCTCTCCATCAATACGGCGGTAATTTCCAGTTGCCCAGCTGACGACTGCCGGTCGCCGCGTTTACCCGCCAGCTGGTCGATATCATCGATGGTACCAAAGCCGATGACCGAGGGGTCGATGATCGTGTTGATAAACGCCTTGGCGTTCTGGCCGGATTTACCCTGATAGCTGTCGATATTGTCGGTGCTCAGGTTCTGATAGCGGAATGGATAGCCCGCGTTCTGGCAATAGTCGTTGATCAGCCCTGCCATCATCTGGATCAGGGTGGTCTTGCCGGTGCCCGGTTTGCCATCGCCCATGAAAGTAAAGATGAACCCGCCAAGCTCGGCAAACGGGTTCAGGCGGCGGTCGAAGTCATAGGCCATCACCATCTTGGCCAGCTTCATCGCCTGATACTTGGCGATGTGGTTGCCGACCACTTCGTTCGGTTTCTTGAACGTCATGGTCAAAGTGGTGGATTTGGCTTTTGAGGCCGGCTCAAAACCCCTGATCGTCAGATCATCGGCCTCGATATGCCAGGCGGCGTTCTGGAACGGGGCCAGATGGCCCGCGGATTGGGCGCGCAGGGCGGTCTTTTCCATCAGTTGTTCGGCATAGGCGCTGGTGGCGGCAATCAGGTGGGCATCGTCGGGGGCGTGTTTGGCCAGTGTCTGATCCAGCTCCCACAACGCACCGTGCAGGGCCAATTGACCATTGTCGGTCAGAACCTCTTCGATCTCATCGAGGTCAACCGTGGTTTCGCCCAGATGCGAGGACATCAGATAGGCCAGCGCATTGCCGAAGGTGTGCGAGGTGATCAAAGCCTCGGCCGTCAGCAGTTCCGAGAATTCGGTCTTGCGCGCGGCAGGCAGGTCACCGGCGAGGTTTGCGCGTTTAAGGTCGGACAGCGGGGTTTGTTCCGCATAAGCCTCGGCCACGGCCAGAGCGATGGCAATGGCCCGGCGAATGGCCTGCTGTGTGGTGGCCTGTGGCGGCGAGACCAGCGCATCGCCATCATCCGACGCCTCAATCCGTTCGACCAGATGTACACCATCCGCGCGTGCCGTACGCCGAGTCACCAAACCCGGAGTCGTCGAGCGAAACCGCCGCCCGGTCGACACGCCCGGAGACCGTTCGACGGCGGCCGCAACGGGTTTGGCGATCCGCGGCGCGTGTTCGAACCCGTTCACCAAGGCGGTCGCTGCCGGATAATGCTTGCGGATATCGTCTTCGCGCAGTTCCATCTGGTCTGACGTCAAACTCATTTCAAAATCGCCTTTGCATTTCTCAATATTTCAAAACCTGCCCAGCCTTGCTGACGACGAACTTGCGCACATCGGCAAAGCCTGGCGGGTTTCGTTCGGCCAGCACCTGAAACGGGCGCTGGGGCAGAATGATGGATCGCTGGGTGCGCGTGGCCCCTGTTTCCACCCCCTGCCCGCCGAACGGGTCCAGTGCGAAGACCTCGCGCTCGACCGTGGAAAACCACCCGGCGCGCTCTTCGATCACTTCTTCGCTTTGCAGCTCTTCAGTGGTCCAGGCCAGCGCCCAGTCTTCACCCTGCGGAGATTGCGCGTCCTCCAGCACTTGCCGCAGGGGGCCGGACTGCTCGGTGTAGGCTGAGGAATACATCGGTCCCACATGAATGCGGCGCAAATGCTTGGGATGGAGGTCGTCGAAATCCTGATCGAACCCTTTGGCGATCGTCACCAGTTTCAAACCGCCCAGCGCTTGCGCCATCAGATGCGCCTGTACTTCGGGCCAGCGACGTTGATCTTTGGGCAAAGCGGTCTTGCCGCTATCCTCAAGCTGCATCAGGTAAATGACCGGCAGGTTGATCTGGCTGTCATAAACCGCCCAGTGGATCATGAACTTGCGCCGCTCGCCCTCATTCCCGATCCAGTGGCATTCGGGATCGTTGCGGGCCCAGAACAGCTGACCCTTCAGCAATTCCTCGTAATAGAGCCTTTGGGACAGCGCGAATTGCAGTTTGGTGGGGATTTCCTGTTCGCTGATGATGGTGCGCACCATGTCGGTCTTAAGGTCATCTTCCGAGGGCATATTCGCCAGATGCACCTGCGCTTGCTGCGCGTCATTGGCCATGGTCAGCAGCTCGGCCGCCACCGGAAACCCGCTGTCGCGCTTGTCCATGGCAAGACTGCCAAAGAACCGCCCGGTATCGCGCCCGACCAGCAGGTATTTCATGCTGAGCGCGCGGAAGGTGTAGAGCAGCCCCGAGAGGTAGCGCGACACGATCCGCACTTCTTGTTTCGAGATCGCGCCCTCCGCCTCCATCGTCGCGGCCACGCGCAGGAGGTGAACAGTGATCACCTCAAATTTGCGGAAATACCGTCGCGAGGCGAAAGTGTCGGTCAGGCCGACATGGTCTTGGGTGGGGTTAGTCATTATCCACGCGCTCTTTTCTTTGTCGGTGGCCGAATAACTTCTCATCAAGCTGTTCAAGCTTGATCAGACCGTTGGCGAACAAAACGCAGAGGCAGAATGTCGCCAAGAGAACACCCACTATCAGCACAAGTTTGATCACCAAGTGGTCTGGCGTCCAATCGGCTGTCAGAAGAAACAAAGTCAGGAACCCGCCGAAGACAACAAAGAGAATCCCTATCCTGAACCTGTAGCGTATTCCTTTTGGCTTGCCTTTGGAATGGAACGTCACTGAAGCGCATCACCCCCCGTACAAATTCTTATCATGCTTCTCGACAATCGAAGCAAACCGGCGGGCAAAGCGTTCATCTGCCTTGGCCTTTTTCTCCAGCACGTCGCGGGCAAAGACCATGTGGTCCTCATGCGCCTCAAGCATGTCGGCCATCTTCTGGTTGGTCGCGGTGCCGATTGAGGCCATGGCGGTTTGCGCCTCTTGATCGGTCTGCACACCGATCTCGTTGATGCGGTGGGCCACGTCCTGCTGCTGTGCAGTTTTCAGCGATTTGGTCAGGGCGTCATACAGCACCACGCGCTGTTGCGTGTCTGTCTGCAGCTTGTTGATCAGCACCATCTGTGTCGCCGCCTGGTTTTGCAGTGAATCGACCCAGGTCTTGCCCTTTTCGATATAGCGTTCCAGCGTTTGCGATTTGGCCAGCTTGACCTGCTCTTCCTGAACCTTGGCGTTGTATTGTTTGTTCAGCTCGGCCAATTCGGTTTCCAACTGCGTGCGCGCGGCGGCGTCCTGTTCGACGCTGATCTTGTTTTCCAGCGTAATAATGGCCGGGTCCATGCCCTGAATCTCAGCGCGTAAGGCTTCCAGCTCGGCCACGGTCGCCTCGCGATCGTCCAGCGTGCCGGTCAGGTTGTCCTCGACCTTGACGCGTTGTTCTTCCAGCACGGCCAACTGCCCTTCCAGTAGTTTGACGATCACGTCGGATTTGGCGATCAGGTCCTGCAGCTTGTCGTCGATATTGGCCGTGCGCATGCGTTCCTGCCGCATCGACTCGGATTTGCCTTTCGAGAAGATGCCGACAAAGGTCTCCCACCCGGATTTCGAGCGCATCTCGTCAAAATCCTTGGAAAAGGCGCTGGTGACGTCGTCCAGACCCATGATCAGCTCGGCGATATTGGCGTTCATCACCTCGGTATGGGCATGCACATCCTCGAGCGTGGCGTTTTCGATGTCGATATCGGCCTCGGCGGTGCCTATCTTGGCGCGGGCGGCTTCAATACGCGAGGTCAGCCCTTCGATCTGAGACTGGCTTTCGCGCACTTTGGTTTGCGTTTCCTGAATAAGCGCTTCGAATTGCTGGTTCGACATCTCTGCTGTCCTCTTTTTCTTTAATTACCCAATAAGATAGGGAATGTTACGATGATTTACATCCCCTGGGCCTCAAAATTCACCCAGACTTTGACAAACTCCTTTGCAAAAGGAAAGGCGAGACCGCCGAATGAAAGAAACAGATATCGAGTGACTTCATTAGATTAACTTGTTAAGTAAATTTTTGATCAAATCTGGATTGATTCCACATCCAGAGTGGCCATAGACAATTGAGACATCACCTGATTGGGTGCGCGCAACCCAATTCACGCCGGAGGCTTATCATGCTGGACGCAACGACCGATCTGAAGTCAATCCTGAAGAACCCCGTATTGCTTGTAACCAAAGCCTATATCGGCGGTCAGTGGGTAGACGGTGACAATGGCACGTTCAAAGTCACGAACCCCGCTCGGGGCGATGTGGTCGCCGAGGTGGCTGACGTCAGCCGTGCTCAGGTCGCCGGAGCAATCGCACAGGCCGAAGCCGCGCAGAAAGAATGGGCCAAACTGACCGGCAAGGAACGTGCAGCCATCCTGCGGCGCTGGTTCGATCTGATGATGGAAAATGCCGAGGATCTGGGCAAGATCCTGACCGCTGAACAGGGCAAACCGCTGGCAGAGGCCATCGGTGAGATCGGCTATGGCGCGTCCTTCATCGAGTTCTTCGGTGAAGAGGCCAAGCGCGTCTATGGCGAGACCATTCCCGGCCATCAGCGCGACAAGCGGATTATGGTGATGAAGCAGCCGATCGGCGTTGCGGCCTCGATCACGCCCTGGAACTTCCCCAACGCGATGATCACCCGCAAGGCAGGCCCGGCTTTGGCCGCCGGCTGCGCCTTTGTTGCGCGTCCGGCCACCGAAACGCCCCTGTCGGCGCTGGTACTGGCGATGCTGGCGGAACAGGCCGGCGTGCCCGCGGGTGTGTTCAACGTGGTGCCCTCATCAAGGGCCAGTGAAATCGGCAAGGAGTTCTGCGAAAACCCCGGCGTGCGCAAGCTGACATTTACCGGTTCGACCGAAGTGGGCCGCATTCTGCTGCGCCAGGCGGCCGATCAGGTCATGAAATGTTCGATGGAACTGGGCGGTAATGCGCCGTTCATCGTGTTCGACGACGCCGATCTGGATGCAGCCGTCGAAGGCGCGATGCTGTGCAAGTTCCGCAACAATGGCCAGACCTGTGTCTGCGCGAACCGTATCTATGTGCAGGCCGGTGTCTATGACGCTTTCGCGGCCAAACTGAAAGCGGCAGTGGAAGCGCTGAAAATCGGCGACGGCTTGACCGAAGGCACCACCACCGGCCCACTGATCAATGCCGACGCAGTCGCCAAAGTCGAGGAACATATCAAGGACGTAACCGACAAGGGCGGCGCGGTTCTGACTGGCGGCCTGCCCCATGATCTGGGCGGCACGTTCTTCCAGCCGACCATCGTGACCGGCGTGACTCAGGACATGCTGGTGGCGCAGGACGAAACCTTTGGCCCTCTGGCCCCGCTGTTCAAGTTCGAGGACGAAGACGACGTGATCGCCATGGCCAATGACACGATTTTTGGTTTGGCCTCGTATTTCTATGCCAAGGACCTGAGCCGCGTCTACAAGGTGGCCGAGGCGCTGGAATACGGCATCGTCGGCGTGAACACCGGCATCATCTCGACCGAGCTGGGCCCCTTCGGCGGCGTCAAGCAATCCGGCCTGGGCCGCGAAGGCAGCCATCACGGCATGGAAGACTATCTGGAAATGAAATACGTCTGCATGTCGGTCTGATCCAATACGGTCTCTGTCCCATTGCGGTGGACAGAGACCCCGCATCGGGATACGCGATCGCGTCGTTGTACAAACAAATCTATGGCTGCGGCCCAATCGACGTTGACACGGCTAGTCTGCGGATTTGTCGCGTATCTGTTCGATTGCACGGGTCGCGAACTTTCCCTGCAACGAACCGTCCACCATCGCTTCCAGCGCGGGCAGCGCAGACGACGCCGCGCTACCTATTTTCCCCAATGCAATAGCTGCTTCTTTGCGGACAAACACCGACGGGCTATCAAGAAGCGCGATCAATTCCGGCACCGCTGACTCTGCCTCAGGACCAAACAGGGCCAGTGATTGGGCTGCCGCCCTCTGATCTTTTGCATCCCCCCGGGACAGATCTGCCCTGAGACTTGCTATGGTTTTTTCCGGAGGCAGCGCTGCCAGGCGAAGCCCATCGTTCAGCCGGGCGTTCAAATGCTGGTTTTCTCCGACCCAGCGGATGATGAAAAGGTAATTTTGAACAGCGTCCTGCATGACACCGGCGTGCTTGCCCTTTTGCCATCGGTCGATGATGGCCCTGCCACCACGCCGATCACCATTCAGGGCCAGAACCGAGGCTGCAAATGGCATCAGCTCAGTGGCCTGCGGGTTTCTGTTCAACTCTTTCTCGATCACATCTGCCGCGCCCGTCAGGTCATCCAATGCGTAAAGAGCCGCCGCTTCAAACAGCGCGTAGTGGCTAGGATAATTGGGATCCAGCCGGGTCGCGGCCTGCACAAAGGCCAGACCTTCCTCTGGCTCACCAGCCGCTATCAAAGCCCAACCCATCGTCAGATGTGCCTCGGGGTCGCTAGGTTGCAGCGCGATGGCTTTCGCTGCTTCTCGTCTGGCGTCTTCCGTCCCCCGACCTACCCCTTCGGTACTGTCCCAATCCGGAAGGTTGAGACTGACAATTGCCCGGATAACGTGCACCAGGGCGGTGTCCTGCTCCATCATATCCCGGTAATACTTGTAAAACAGGCCGATGTGCATTTGCGCGCCTGAACCCGCAAATCCATTCCAGTGATGAAAGATGTGCGGTCGCAAATGCGCCAGGGCAAGCGTCGCCCAAGCACGCCCATAATCCGGGTCCAGTTCCACGGCCTTTTTAAAATGCGGAATTGCCGCAAGGTTGTCCTGTTCGTTGAACTGCGAATACAGCTCCCACCCGCGTTGGAAGGCTTCGCGTGCCGCAATGGTCTGGGTTTCCACGCTTTCGATGGCCTGCCGGCTTTGAGGGTCGAGCGGAAGATCCAGCTTCTGAGCAATTGCGAGAACAATGGTTTTCTGCACTTCAAAGATATCATCGATCGCACCATCGAATCTTTCCGCCCAGATCAATCGCCCGTTCAAAGTGTCGGTCAGGCGAATATTGATCCGGAAATCTTCATCCGCACGTCGCACGCTGCCGTCAACGACGTAACGAACCCCCAGCTCTTCGGCAAAACGTGCGATGTCGATGTTGCTATCGCGGTATGCGAAGGATGAATTCCCGGCGATGACGAACAATCCGGATATTCGGGACAGGTCCGTGATCAAATCCTCAGAGATACCGTTGATCAGCATCTCCTTGGAAGCGTCATCGGTGTAATTCGCAATCGGCAACACTGCGATGGAAGGTAGATCCGGCAAGGGGTAAACCATCTGCGCCTCTGAGGCGCGCAATTGGCCAGTCTTCCACGGTTTTGCCAGATAAAGCCCAACGACCGCCAACGTCACCAGTAGAGCCGCCAGTGGCAGCCATCGGGATTTCCTCTTCGTGCCGCGTTTTCGCGGTGAAGGCAAAACTTCTGCTTCTATGCGAAAAGCCTGAACCGGGTCAGTGATGTTCTTGACGTTCTGTGGCCCGATCAGAGCAAAACCGTAAGGCACTTTGTTGCGCGCATAGTCGACGATGGATTGTGAAACAACGATGCCACCGGGATCTGCCAGAGCCTCGAGCCGCGCGGCAACGTTCACGCCGTCGCCAAGGATGTCACCCCCGTTCGAAACCACATCGCCGACATTCAGGCCGATTCGAAACGTGATGACGCTATCTTGATCGGTTCCCGCGTTTCTCTTTGCAAGGTCGGCCTGAATCTCCACGGCGGCGTGAACCGCATCGACGGCGCTGCGAAATTCGATCACAAAGCTGTCTCCAGCAGTGTTCGCGATGCGTCCTGAATGCCGGGCGATCGTTGGCTCTATGACTTCGCTGCGGATCAGCCGAAGCCTTGCGATGGTACCTTCTTCGTCCAGACCAACCAATCTTGAGTAGCCGGCGATGTCGGCTGCCAGGATAGCTGCTAGTCGACGTTTTGGTCGGCTCTCCATAATACCGAAGACTATCAGGCGGATAATTTGCTGGGAACCAGTTTTCGAGCACGCCAAAAACACAACACCCCGCGTCTGGAGGAACGCGGGGCGTGTGATGCGGCAGCCCGGGAGGAGTGGACTGCCGCAGGATAGTCAGAAGCCTCAGTTCACGGCTTTGGCGTCCACCACATCCTTCTCGATGGCCTTGGCCGAGGTGATCTCGATCCGGCGCGGTTTCAGGGCCTCTGGAACCTCGCGCTTCAGTTCGATGTTCAGCATACCGTTTTCGTGGCTCGCACCGGTGACGCGGACATGGTCCGCCAAGGCAAACCGACGCTCGAACGCGCGGGTGGCGATGCCACGGTGCAGATAGGTGCGCTCTTTGTCTTCAGCGGCTTTTTTGCCTGCCACGACAAGTGAATTCTCTTTCACTTCTACGGCCAGGTCGTTTTCCGAAAACCCGGCGACGGCCACCGAAATTCGGTAGGTGTCGACATCGGTTTTTTCGATGTTGTAGGGTGGATAGCTGGGCTGGGCCCCATCGTTGGTCAGAACGCGATCCATCATGTCGGCGATCTGGTCAAAGCCAATGGTGGCGCGGTGCAGCGGTGCAAAATCAAACGTACGCATGTGTCATATCCTCATTCTTGAGCGATTTGCGATAAGTGCCCTCCGATCGGACGGGCGATTTCGAATATCGAACCCCGTTGTGGCGATCCGATATACATCACATGGGTAGCGATTTCGCCGAGTTCAACCCCCGCCGGAACTGATGAATTTCGCACCAGATCCTGACTTGCCGGAACCGACCTGCAACCGGCGAATCGACGCCTTGGGCTGAGGTGCGTCGCGCCGCATAATAGCCTTGAGTTCGGCGACTATCCCGTCAAGCTCCATGCCAAACCCCACCTTTCTGCGACCGTTCGTGCCTACCGCCGAAACCACAGACAGGATCTGCCAGCGGGAACCGTTTCTCGCCAGAATTGCAGACCCGGAAGACCCGAAAGTAATGTCGCAATCAAAGGTGATCAGACCCTGCCTGCGGTCGATGATACGGCACGACCGTTCTCGTGTGATCGCCTCGGACCGTCCCCGCCCGTACGAGGCGATGCTGATCTCATTGCCCGGAACACGGCCGCTGTGCAGCGCAAAGGGGTCGGCGACCGAGTACGGAATAGGCTCGTTCAGCCGCATCAGTGCCACATCCAACTGGACACCTTCTTGTGAAAGTGGGTTCTGCGAACCATAGCTGGGATGAACGACGATTTGCGTGACCTGACGCTCGGCCAAAGCGTTGCCGTTGCTGAGGCCTGCACGAAACGTGATGTCTTCGGGTACGTAAGTCTTCCCGGTACGACGATCCACCGCACAATGGGCCGCGGTCAGCACCATGTCCTGCGCAATCAACGTGCCGGTACAATACGAGGCGTCGCGGACATCCAGCCGTCCGATCGCCTCCCAACCATAAAGGTCATCCCGATCGGTCAGCCTGCGCTTGTTGGATTGCGCATGCAGCGCTGTTGCCAAGACGCTCAGGCCAAGTAACAGGCTCCAGAAGACTCTCATCATGGCCGAATGAACCTTGCGCCTATGTTCTTGTTCGTTCCCGATCCGGACGAGGAAAGCCCAAATCCTCGCCCCGCAGAAAGTTCGTCACGCAGCAATTTCAGCGAATGCTCAACCGCGGTTCCAATTGCAACACTCTGGCCGTCCATACTGGCCTTGGCCGCTACCACCGATACGATCTGAGGGCGCGCGCCCGCGAAGGAAAAAACCGGTGCCCCCGAGGACCCGAAATCAACATCGCAGGACATGATCATAAACCCGGCCTGCCGGTTCATGACCGAACAGACCTGTTGTAGAGACGGAGCTTCTGACCTGTCATGCGCATAAGACACAACGCCCACTTCAGCGCCGCGTTTGGGCTGATCGCCCGACTCAAATGGAATTACCGCGGTATTACGGATCGGCTGCCACAGCTCGATCAAAGCCACGTCCGCGCTTACCCGGTCGGCCGTAGAATCGTCGCCATATTGGTAATCCGGATGGATCACAGCCTGGCGCGCGGTCCGATACGCCAACGCACGTCCCAAACGCCACCCGGCCAGAAACTCGATATCTGCGGGGTTGATCCGTTGTCCGGATCTTTTGTCAAACAGGCAATGCGCCGCTGTCAGTACAAGCGTCGGCGACACCAGCGTTCCGGTGCAAAACCCTGCGCCGGCGATATCCAACCGCCCGACAGCCATCCACTCGCGCCCCGAATCCGTCGTATTCAGGCTTTCCAGTCCGGTGTCCTGCGCCGTGGCCGCCAACGGCAAGACACAGAGCACGATCGCCTTGATCCAGTTGCGCACGCGGTTCTCCGAGACTCACTTCGAAGCTTTTGTCTTACGTGCCGCGTTGGGCGAAAATAGGGCGGTCAGGCACCGAAGGAATTTCCGTGGAAAATGATGCCCGCTGGCATCAGCATGATTTACCGCAAGACGGGAACCGGGTTCCCTGTTCTGTGCAAGGCCGGTGGCTTTGGCCCGCCCGTCGCCCAGTCCAGCAACTCTACCGTATGAACGATCGGTAGTTGCGTACCAGAACCGATCTGCATCATGCAACCGATATTGCCGGCGGCAATGATATCAGGCTTTTTCGCCTCAAGTGTTCTGACTTTTCGCTGTTTCAACTGGCCCGATATTTCCGGCTGCATCAGGTTGTACGTTCCCGCGCTGCCGCAGCACAAATGGCTGTCGGTAGGTTCGACAACCGTGAAACCCGCGTGGTTCAGCAAATCTTTGGGGTAAGACTTGATCTTCTGCCCATGCTGCAACGAACAGGCGGCATGATAGGCGACGGTCAGGTTTTGGTTTTCGCCCGTCGGCAGGTCCAGCTTGAACAGAAGTTCACTGATATCCATAGCGATTCCAGACACACGCGCCGCATCTTCGGCAAGCGGGTCATTGCGAAACATGTGCCCATAGTCTTTCACGGTGGTGCCACAACCGGAGGTATTGATGACTATGGCGTCCAGTCCTTCACCGTCCATTTCGCGATTCCAGGCTCTGATATTGGCGGTTGCCGCCATATGACTGTCTTGCACCTTACCCATGTGATGGGTCAAAGCTCCGCAACACCCGGCACCGTCAGCGACCACAACTTCGCACCCCAATCGAGTCAGCAGGCGGATCGTGGCGTCATTGATATCGGTGTTCAGCGCCCTTTGCGCGCAGCCCGTCATCAGCGCCACCCGCATTTTTCGTTCACCGCCGGGCGCAAATCTCTGCGGATCATCGTTACGGCTGACAGGCGGGATATGCTTAGGCGCCATGTCCAACATCGCGCGCAGCCGGGCATCAGGCATCAGGAACCTGAAAGGACGGCCCAGCCTGGCCCCGATCAGGGCCCAACGGAATCGCATCGGATAGGGCAGGATCTGCGCCAAAACCCAGCGCAACACACGATCCGTCAGCGGGCGCTTGTAGTTGGCCTCGATATATTCACGCGCATGATCGACCAGATGCATATAATGCACGCCTGACGGGCAGGTGGTCATGCAGGCCAGACAGGACAGGCAGCGGTCGATGTGCCTGACCGTCTTTTCGTCGGGCACACGCCCGTTTTCCAGCATGTCCTTGATCAGGTAGATGCGCCCACGCGGACTGTCGAGCTCATCTCCCAGCACCTGATATGTAGGGCACGTGGCCGTGCAAAATCCGCAATGGACGCAGTTGCGCAGAATCTCGTTCGACCGCTGGATTGCCGGGTCTTGCAATTGCTTTTCCGTGAATGTTGTCTGCATCGCCCTATCCCATCAGTCCCGGGTTGAACAAACCACGAGGATCAAATTTCGCACGCAAACCCTTTGTCAGAGCCGATACTGTTGTTGGTTCCGGTTGAAACCACCCCAGTTTTGTGATCGTTGCGTGGTCAGAACGCACCAGCGTGGCATGACCAGAAAACTCACCAAGTCGGGCACGCACATCCGTGCCGGCCGGGACCCGCAGCCAAACAAGACCGCCGCCCCAATCAAACAGCGCTTGATCCGCTTCAACCCGCGCGGATGTTTCGGCCGCGTCACCAGGTTTGACAGACAGCCGCCAGATATCTCCGCCTTTCCCTTGGAACGGATGAACGTCGCGGATCCCGGTCCAAAGCGTGACGGCATCTCCTTCGTCTGTCACCTCTCCGAAACCTGACAGTACGGCGGTCAACCGACCGATCCGATATGCAACCGAATCCGCAAAGCCTTCGACCCTAAGCAAGGCTTTTCCGTCCTCAGGGTTATAGACGGCCCCGGTCACCTCAAAGGGTGACTTCAACGCAGCAGAAAGAACTTCCACCGCGCTTCCGACGTCCTGCACGGCGACGGACAAGGTCGCCACGCTTTCCGGCTTGGGCAACACCTTCAACGACACTTCGGTCAGAATGCCCAATGTCCCCCAAGACCCGGCCATCAATTTGACCAGATCATAACCGGTAACGTTTTTCATCACCCGCCCGCCGTTCTTGATCACCTGTCCACGCCCGTCGACGAAACGCACGCCCAGCAGGAAATCCCGGCATGCACCGACCTGAATCCGCCGCGGGCCAGAGATATTGGCCGCCACAACACCGCCAATCGTTGGTTCACCCTGAGTTTCAAGCAAACTGCGGTGGTCCATCGGCTCAAACGCCAGCTGCTGACCTTCCGCCTCAAGCACGGCCTGGATCTCTGCCAATGGCGTTCCGGCATTGGCCACAAGAGTAAGCGCCCCGGGTTCGTAAAGCGAAATGCCACGCAGAGCCCCGGTTTCGATATTCGCTTCAGGACCGGAGATTGCGCGCGTACCGCCACCGACGATGCGAACAGGGTCTCTCAACCCGGCCACCATGTCGGCCAGTTCAGATTCTGTTTCTGGTTTCATGACAAAATCCATTATTAGAGCCTGATATTTTAGACATCCGTGCATCGCGGCGGGTTTCCGACACGTTCAGAGGGAACACTTTGGCAGGGTTCAGAAGCCAATCGGGATCAAAAACGTCTTTGACCGCCATCTGCGCCTCAAGATCGGCAGGGGCATATTGATGCGACATGAGATCCCTTTTCTCGATACCCACGCCATGCTCACCGGTCAGGCAACCGCCTTCGTCCACGCATAGTTTCAGAATTTCGGCCCCGAAGGCCTCGCATTTTTCCAGATCACCCGGTTTATTGGCATCGAAAAGGATCAACGGATGCATGTTCCCGTCACCTGCGTGAAAAACATTCCCGACAGGCAGCCCGAATTCTTCACTCAACTCGCCGATGCGGCGCAGCACCGTTGGCAGGGCCGACACCGGGATCGTACCGTCAAGGCACATGTAATCGTTCAACTGCCCCATGGCACCGAATGCAGATTTCCGACCAAGCCAGATTTTTGCGCTTTCTTCGGCTGACTGGCTTTCCCGCAGTTCGACCGGGTTGTGGCGTTTGGCGATCTCGATGATTTTCGACAGTTGATGGTCGATTTCGGCTTCCGACCCTTCCACTTCGACAATCAACAGCGCATGGCAGTCGGGGTATCCGGCGTGCGCAAAGTTCTCGCAGGCCTTTATGCACAGCGTGTCCATGAACTCGATCGCGACCGGCAAAATGCCCGATTTGATAATGTCCGAGACACACCGGCCCGCGACTTCATTGTCGTCGAACCCCATCAGAACCGGCCGCGCGCCTTCGGGTTTGCGCAGAACGCGCAGCGTCGCTTCGGTCACCACGCCCAGCTGACCTTCCGAGCCGCAAATGACGCCCAACAGATCCAGACCGGGCGCATCCAGATACGCACCGCCGATTTCAACGACATTGCCATCCATCATCACCATGGTCACGCCCAGAAGGTTGTTCGTTGTCACACCATATTTCAGGCAATGGGCACCACCTGAATTCATCGCGATATTGCCAGCAATGGCACAGGCCAGTTGCGAGGATGGATCAGGCGCATAGAAAAAGTCCTCTTCCTCGACCGCGCCGGTAACGCTCAGATTCGTGCGGCCAGTCTGCACCCTGATGAAACGGTTGTCATAATCTACCTCCAGCACCTCATTCATCCGCGCGACACCCAGAATGACACAATCGGCAGTCGGCAACGCCCCACCGGCCAGCGACGTACCCGCACCGCGCGGAACGACCGGCACGCCTTCGTCATGGCAAATGCGCAAAACATCCGAGACTTCCTGCGTGCTTGACGGCAACACGGCTAGCATCGGAGGGCATTTGTACGCCGTCAGCGCATCACACTCATAGGCCCGGGTTTCAACCGGATCATGAATGATTGCATCTTTTGGCAGGACCTGCGCCAGCCGGGCGACAACCTTACTTTTCCGGCTCAGAACATCCGCACTTGGCTTTGGCATTTCCATGGCGCTTCTCCCTTTGGTAAAATAATATTACCAATTTACCGCACTGGCAAGTTCCGATCTCCGGTCGTACTGTCGCGCCCATGACCTGGATCGAACGTGCCGCCCTTTTTTCCCCTCTGGATTATTCCGCCATGGCAATATTGCTGGGTGCGTGGCTGTGGATCGGATGGAAGATCGAACATCCTTCGCCACGGAAACGGTCCGTCGCCCTTATGATGGATGGCTACCGCCGCGACTGGATGCACGAGATGGTGACGCGCCAGCCACGCATGTTCGACGCTCAGGTCGTGGCCGCCATGCGGCAAGGCAGCACCTTTTTCGCCTCAACCACGATGATTGCAATCGGGGGCGGTCTGGCCCTGTTGGGTAATACCGAGCGATTGGCCGGGGTGGCTACGGATCTTGCCATCGGCAGTGCACCGGCGATGGTCTGGGAAATCAAGATACTTGTCGTCGTCCTGCTGCTGGCCAATGCTTTCCTGAAATACGTCTGGGCACATCGTCTTTTTGGCTACTGCGCCGTTTTGATGGCCTCGGTCCCAAACGATCCCGAACACCCGCAAGCCTATCCTCGGGCCGGTCAGGCGGCCGAGATCTGCGTGACCGCCGCCCGAAGCTTCAACCGTGGTCTCCGTGCCACCTATTTCGCCCTCGCTTCGCTGGCGTGGTTTCTTGGGCCGATGGCATTGGTCCTAGGCACCGTGATTGCATTCGGTGTCCTGTATCGCCGCGAGTTTGCATCGCAGTCCCGCGCGATCCTCATGGCCCAAACCTCAAACACAGAGACGTGATCCCCATGCACCGCGTTAAACCGTACGTTCGATCCATGCGATATGTGATTCTCAGTGCCCTGCTGGCTGCGCCTGCCCTTGCGGACCCGCCGACAATCGAAAAGGTCCGCGCCAGTTCCAATGGTGATGCCTGGCGGTTTGACGTGACGATCCGGCATCCCGATACAGGCTGGGATCATTACGCCGACGGCTGGCGCGTTCTGGACATGGACGGGAATGAGTTGGGAATGCGTGTGCTGCACCATCCGCATGAGACCGAGCAGCCTTTTACACGCTCGCTTGGTGGCGTGGTCATTCCTGAAAACGTATCTCAGGTGCAGATTCAGGCGCGGAGCAATGTGGATGGCTGGAATGAAGACACCACATTGATCAAATTGGACTGACCTTCAGAATATCCCCATGGCCAGGCCCGCACCCAGTGCGGAACCGATCTCGCGGCTCTGATTCAGTTGATCATTCGGGATGGTCTTTTCGGCCAAAATGGCCTCGGGCGTTTGTGCATGGGTGCAGATGATCAACGGAGGCTGAACCTCTTTCAATCGCCAGCCAGTGGCAATCCGGGCAATCTGGCGGGCGGCATTCTGTCCGTCTGATCCGGCGCAAACCATCTGCGCATATGGGCGGCCCTCGATCTTTCCCAGCACAGGGTAATAGCAGCGGTCAAAGAACTCCTTCATCAGGCCCGAGATCGCCGCCAGATTTTCTGGCGCGCAGAAGATGTAGCCGTCGGCGGCCAGTACATCTTCAGGCCCGGCCTGATCCGCGCGAGCGAGTTTCGTGTCCGCCTCACCTCGCGCTGCTTCAGCAGCCGCTTCGGCCATCTGCCGGGCACCGCCTGTGCGCGAGTGGTAAACGATCAGAAGCTGCGCCATGTCAGACCCGGTGATAGGGACCGCCCGACAGAATGGTCGCGGCCCGATAAAGTTGCTCGGCCAACATCACACGGACCAGCATATGTGGCCAGACCATCGATCCGAACGAGATGGAAAAATCAGCCTCGGCCCGCAGATCAGGGTCTATTCCGTCTGCTCCGCCGATGATCAGCGCCAGATCCTGCCGCCCCGCATCACGCCAACCGCCCAGCTTTTTTGCGAAATCGGGCGAAGACATGACTAGCCCACGCTCATCTAACGTACAGATCACAGCGCCCTTGGGCAGTACCTTGCGCAGCAGCGCGGCTTCGGCACCCATGCCTGCGTTTTTCTTGTCTTCGACCTCGATCACCCGCGCAGGACCAAGGCCCAGGCCACGGCCGGTCCGGTCAAAGCGGGTCAGGTAATCGTCAAGCAGGGATTTCTCCGGTCCGGCGCGCAATCGCCCGACCGCAACTATGCTGATACGCATATCTCTCTCGCCTCCGGCCCCTCAATGCAGGCCGGGATGGCGCCTCAGTTTGCCGAGGCGCTGCCGCCCTGAGGCAGCCACATCTTTTCCAGCTGGTAGAATTCGCGCACTTCGGGGCGGAAGATATGGACGATCACATCGCCCGTATCGATCAGCACCCAGTCGCCGACATCCTTGCCTTCGACCTTAGAGGTGAAACCGAATTCCTGCTTGATGCGATCCGTCAGCTTTTCCGCCATGGCCGAGACCTGACGTGTTGAACGTCCGGATGCAATGACCATGTGATCCGCGACGGACGACTTGCCTTGCAGGTTGATCTGCACGACGTCTTCGGCCTTGTCATCGGAAAGTGAGGAAAGGATACGCTCAAGCAGCTTGTCGCTGATTGACTGAGAGTGGGCCATCATGTTGGCCCGGTCATCGGCGGGCAAACCCGCCTGTGTATGTAGAGACAGGACATAGTCCTCCTTTGCTGCGCGCCGCAAAACCCCGGCGCCGGGGTACTAATAAGGTAGCAAGGGGATTGCAACATTTCAATGAAAGCACATCCAGCCCCGCGCAAGGGTGATCACTCTTCGGCGATCTGTTGCACGTTTGCGTTTTCGGGCAAAAGCCGAACCTCGCGCTGCGGGAAGGGGATCGAGATGCCTTCTTCTTTAAATGCATCCCATAACGCAAGGTAAACGTTACCCCTTATATTGGTCAGCCCTTTGGTGGGATCACTAATCCAGAACCGCAGGACGTAATCCACGCTGCTGTCACCAAAACCGGTAATATGGCAAACCGGTTCATGTTTTCCGCCACTCAGCACGCGGGTCACAGCCTTCACAGCCCGGATCGCCGCCGCACGCACTTTGTGAGGGTCATCCTCATAGCTGGTGCCGAAATCCAGATCCAACCGCACGAATTTGTCGGAATGCGACCAGTTGACCACCTGGTTGGTAATCAGATCCTCGTTCGGGATCAGGTATTCCCGCCCATCCCGCGTGACAACCGAGACATAGCGTGCGCCCAGCGCGTTGATCCAACCGAACGTGTCACCAAGCGATATCACATCACCCGGCTTGATCGAGCGATCCATCAGGATGATGATCCCGGAAATCAGGTTTGACACTACTTTTTGCAGGCCGAACCCGATGCCCACACCTATTGCACCGGACAGCAGCGCTATGCCGGTCAGATCGAAGCCCAGCGTGCGGATCGCGGCCAGAAAAACCGCGCCGTATAGCAGCACCTGTATACCCTTGGCCAATAGCACCTGCATGGACGGGGTGATGTCATCATTGCTCTGCAATCCGCGCTCAGCCGCGCGGGTGCCGATACGCGCCAGCGTCAACAGGACGCCAATCAGCAGAACGGCCTTGAGAATACCCAGCACCGAAATGTGCAGGTCCCCAATGGAAATCGCGACACCATCAAGGAATTCGGCCACGTCATCCGTCAGATTCAACGCAACAAGCGTTGCATAGACCCACATTGCCCACTTGAATATCCGTCGCAGCGTCCGATTGCGGACAAGCCTCGCGACCAGTGCAATCGCCAGCCACGCGGTTGCCAGAGTGGCAATGACCCCAATGAGGTAACTGCGCGACGGCCAGGTGACATGCTGCATAACCTGATACAGGAACCAGGACAGCAGCACGAAATAGACCAGCGTCAGCCGCTGCATCATCTGCACCATGATGCGAAGCCGCCATTTGGGCCATCCGGTGCGGGCACGCGTCCAAGCGTCCCACCCCGGCTGTGTCAGAACTTTCAGAAGGAAAGCCAGCGCCCAAAGGAAAAGGATGATGATCAACTGATACTGCCGCCAGCCCGGCGTAACCACCAACTCGATCAGGTCTTGAAATTCCGAAGAGAACCCCGCGACCATGTTGTTGTAAAGGCCAGACAGCGAGTCGGGGATCAGGTCTTGGTTCATACACGCCTCCTGCGCCGCAGCTTGGACAGCAACGCCGGGCGTTGCAAGCCTGACACCGGTTTTGAACCTTGATTGCAGCGAAGGCGCAGTATATCTGGACCGCATGAGACTCAATGTGGCCCAAGAACAGAATTTGGAAGATCGTGCCCGCTTGCGCGAACGGTTCTTTGGGGCTGCCCGCACGGTCTTGGCACGCCTACCCGTCGCCTGAGCCAACTCGCCAGCCATTTCTCATTACATACGGGAGAGGACCGATGTCCCCCAAAACACTCTATGACAAGATCTGGGATGCCCATGTCGCGCACGAAGCCGATGATGGAACCTGCCTGCTTTATATCGACCGCCATCTGGTGCACGAAGTCACCAGCCCGCAAGCCTTTGAAGGGCTTCGCATGGCGGGTCGTCCAGTACGCGCGCCGGAAAAGACCATCGCCGTGCCGGACCACAACGTTCCGACCACAGCGGATCGGGTGAACGGGATCGAAAACCCCGAATCACGCATTCAGGTCGAAGCGCTGGACAAGAACGCCAAGGATTTCGGCATTCACTATTACCCGGTGAATGACGTTCGTCAGGGCATCGTGCACATCGTCGGCCCCGAACAGGGCTGGACCCTGCCCGGCATGACCGTTGTTTGTGGCGACAGCCACACCGCCACCCACGGCGCGTTTGGTGCTTTGGCCCACGGCATCGGCACGTCCGAGGTTGAACATGTTCTGGCCACGCAAACCCTGATCCAGAAGAAATCCAAGAACATGAAGGTGGAAATCACCGGCAAGCTGCAGCCGGGTGTGACCGCCAAGGATATAACTCTGGCCGTGATTGGTGAAACCGGCACTGCTGGCGGCACCGGCTATGTCATCGAATATTGCGGCGAAGCCATCCGCAACCTGTCGATGGAAGGCCGCATGACCGTCTGCAACATGGCCATCGAAGGCGGCGCACGCGCGGGCCTGATCGCACCGGATGAAACCACGTTCGAATATGTCAAAGGCCGTCCACATGCCCCCAAGGGCGCGCAGTGGGAGGCCGCTCTGAACTGGTGGAAAACGCTCTATACCGATGAAGACGCGCATTTCGACAAGGTCATCAACCTGCGCGGCGAAGACATCGCGCCTGTCGTCACCTGGGGCACCAGCCCCGAGGATGTACTGCCCATCACAGCAACAGTGCCGCAACCCGAGGATTTCGAAGGCGGCAAGGTCGAGGCGGCCCGCCGATCAATCGAATACATGGGTCTGAAAGCCGGTCAAAAACTCAGCGACGTGGAAATCGACACGGTGTTCATCGGTTCCTGCACCAATGGCCGGATCGAAGACCTGCGTGCCGCGGCAAAGATCCTCAAAGGCAAGAAGATCAAGGACGGCATGCGCGCCATGGTCGTGCCAGGATCAGGCCTGGTCCGTGCTCAGGCCGAAGAAGAAGGCCTGGCCGACATCTTCAAAGAGGCCGGCTTCGAATGGCGTCTGGCCGGATGTTCGATGTGTCTGGCGATGAACCCGGACCAGTTGCAACCGGGTGAACGCTGTGCCGCCACCTCGAACCGCAACTTCGAGGGCCGTCAGGGTCGCGGCGGGCGCACACATCTGCTGAGCCCGGCGATGGCTGCCGCAGCGGCAATCACGGGACGGCTGACAGACGTCCGTGAATTGATGTAAGCTGCCCTCATATCTAGGTATTTGAGGGACTGAAAACATGAGTGACTGGATTAAATGGCTCCTGCTGGGGTTTCTATCGATAGCGTTTGGCGTCTTTGCGCTGGGCAATGCGATTGCGGCTTCGCTTGCCGTAACGGTCGTGACCGGCGCGCTACTGCTGATTGCGGGCGCGATGCAGGTGGTCGGCGGTTTCACCGTCGAAGGCACAGGCAACAAGATTCTGTCACTTATCATGGGTGTAGTCATGCTGTTCCTGGGCTGGTCCTTTCTGGATCACCCGTTACAGGGAACGCTGACGCTGGCGACCGTGATGCTAATCCTGTTCATGGCAGGCGGCATTGCACGGGTCATTCTGTCGTTCCAGATGAAAGGAACACAGTTTTTCTGGCCCACGATCATCTCGGGCATATTGTCGATCATCCTCGCAGGTATCATCTGGTCTTACGCAAGCAGCGAACCCGCCGCTTTGCTGAGCCTTCTGGGTATCCTGCTGGGCATCGAGATGCTGTTTAACGGGTTCGGATTGGTGTTCATGGCGCTCTTCTTAAAAAGTGCACCCAAGGGCGAAACAACAGAAGCGAAAGAAGCTTAATCGCAGGACACGGGCGCGGCCCTCTCCTGCAGGAGTGTAGACATGGAAAAGTTTGAAAAAGTCCACGGGGTGGCCGCCCCGATGCCATTGATCAACATCGACACCGATATGATCATTCCCAAAGTGCATCTGAAAACCATCAAACGGTCCGGCCTCGGCGTCGTGCTGTTTGATGAAATGCGCTATCATGATGACGGGCAGGAGAATGAAGAGTTCGTCCTGAACATGCCCGCCTATCGTGAGGCCGAGATTCTGGTCGCCGGCGACAATTTCGGCTGCGGCTCGTCTCGCGAACACGCGCCTTGGGCAATCAGGGATTTCGGCATCAAGGTCGTGATCTCAACCAGCTTCGCCGACATCTTCTTCAACAACTGCTTCAAGAACGGCATCCTGCCGATCGTGGTTGAAGAAGAACATCACGCGATCCTGATGGAAGACGCACATAAGGGTGAGAACGCCCGCATAACCGTGCACCTTGAAGATCAGCAGATCACCACTTCGGACGGGGTTGTGATCGAATTCGACATCGACCCGCACCGCAAGCACTGCCTGCTGAACGGGCTGGACGATATTGGTCTGACCATGGAGAAAGATCACCACATCGACAAATTCGAAGATCACGCAAGTCAGGCCCGCCCCTGGGTGTGATTCCCAAACCGATTCTTCGGACACTCAACCTAACGGGGTCGCCAAGGCGGCCCCGCTCTCATTCTTGGGGTTGATTTTTGGGAAACCACTACATCTTGGTCTCACATTGAGATACACGTCGGATTTGCGTCGAAAATGATGCAATCCCGCACCAGTTGCGCCATCATTTTGCCCGAAATCACGTGTTTTCTGCACCCTGTCTTGAGCGAAATGCCGCTTATCGTCCATGTTGGCGCTAAAGAGGCATCCGTCAAAAACTCGAGACGATGGGCACAAGTTGGAATGTAAGTCGGCGAAGATCGACTTATCCGGTTTGAAAAAGGGTTCGGATAGTGATTGCGCGCACAACAGGGGCGGCGATACGTGGAATACTTGTGGCACTGATGGTGCTGACACCCGCGTTGTACCTGCCTGTATCATCGACGAACGGGACCGAGATCCTGGTCTTCCTCGCGATTCTCGCGTTCATCCTGACGTTCGCCGAGTACAATTCTGCCTTTCCCAGCTTTATTGAATTTCGCGATGCTCCACCGGTGAACCGCCTGCGATTTGTCGGGTTGATGTCGATGGTCACCTTTCTGACGCTGGTTTGCAAAAACGCCTATGAACCGACTGAACTGACCACGTTTGCCTACGCTGTGGGTCTGGCAGTCGCGAATGTCGCGGACTTCCCCTACTCCCCGGTTCGACTGATCGTGCTGATGCTGCCCGTTGATGCCGGCCAGCCGTTGATCGAACTGGTTCGGATCGCAGCCAGCGTAGCCTACGTGGCCGCCTTGGTCACTGTCGCCAGCTTTGCCTATGCGGTCAAGGTGCGTGGCTGGCCCACTGGCAATGGCGCCTTCAACGTGTGGACCAATCTACCGCTGTTTGATCCCACCAAAGGCGGCGATGTTGTTACCCGCCTGCAACGTGACGGACGCCTGAATATCTGTATTGGTGTTCTGCTCCCCTTCGTCATCCCCGCTGTCATCAAGCTCATGAGCAGCGTTGTAGCCCCGATCTCGCTGAGCAATCCGCAGACGCTGATCTGGACCATGAGCGCCTGGGCCTTCCTGCCCGCCAGCATGATCATGCGCGGCATGGCAACGCTTCGCATCGCAGGTCTGATCGTGGAAAAGCGCCGCGCCTATTCGACAAGCGAGACAACGCAAGCCGCATGATCCGTGCCCTTGCTTTGCTGCTGCTGCCTTTCTCGGCACAGGCAGAGGTTTATCGCATCGCCACCTACAACACTGAACTCAGCAGAAATGGACCCGGTCTTCTGCTGCGCGACATCCAGCGGGACGATGCGCAGGTTCGCGCCGTCGTCGATGTCATTACAGCGGCACGACCTGACACAATTGCCCTGCAGGGCATCGACTGGGATCTGGACGGCGCAGCCCTAAGCGCCCTGTCCGAGAAACTGCGCGATGCGGGTCTGGATTTCCCCTATCACTTTTCCGCTCGACCAAATGCAGGGTTGGAAACACCGCTGGATCTGGACGGCGATGGCCAAACGCAAGGTCCCGGCGACGCGCAGGGCTGGGGGAAGTTCACGGGCCACGGAGGAGTGGCGGTGTTGTCCCGTTTCGAAATCCTGACCGATCACGTTCAGGATTACTCCGGTCTTCTGTGGAAAGACCTGCCTGGGGCCACTTTACCAAGCAAAAACGGCCTTCCCTTCCCATCTGAAGCGGCGCACGAGGCTCAGCGCCTGTCCTCAACTGTGCATTGGGTGCTTCCAATCAAAACCCCGCATGGGCGCCTCAGCCTGATGACCTTTCACGCTACCCCACCCGTTTTTGACGGCCCCGAAGATCGCAATCGTCTGCGCAACAGGGATGAAATTCGCTTTTGGTCGGTTTTGCTGAACGGCGGTCTAGGGCCAGTTCCCAGAGGCCCGTTCGTGATCGCCGGAGACGCCAATCTCGACCTGACCCGCGGAGAAGGCCACAAGCTTGCCATTCGCACCCTTTTGAACAGTTCCCATGTGCAAGATCTGGTGCCGGCAGACCCGTTGGGTTCATCAGCTACAGTCGATTGGAAAGCCACCGGAGAAATGCGCGTTGATTACGTGTTGCCGTCCAGCGATCTGCAAATCTCAGAAACTGGTGTTGTTTGGCCCGAGGAAGGCGACGGGTTAAACGACAGCGCCCAACGCGCCAGCAGGCATCGATTGGTCTGGGTTGACATAATCCTACCCTAAAACCTCGCCCATATTCCCAGCTTTTGTCGATGATGCGGCACATTGGGGCGGAATTGCCGAACGCAAGGCATCCTCCAAGTTCGATTTGGGAAACGAGCCCAGCAATTCTCTCATATAGCCGCCATCCAGTTGATGTGGCACGTGCCAGAGGTATCGCATCTCAATCAAGCAGGGGGCCATACGCCAGAAAGGGCGCGCCACCTGCAAAGGCCACCATTTCATGCGCTGTACAGAAACCGTCCGACCCGTAACCTGCGAGAGGGTTTGTGCGATCTGAACCCCGGTCAAAGTAAACCCGTCGAATGGAACATCGCAGAAACGGGGGAGGTCTTCGCGAATCTCAGCCAGTGCGACGGCAGCGCGGGCCAGGTCAGGCAGAAAAGCCCAAGCGTGCGGCGCCTCCGGATCACCGGGATAAACGAACTGACTACGCGAAAGGCGCTTGATCATGACCTGATCGAACCAGTTCCCGGACGCATTGGTGTCAATGAAGTCCCCGGCACGCAACAGGATGGTGCGCACCGTCGACGCGCGATAGGCCTCTTCCATGTCGATCCGGATCCGGCCCAGAGGATTGGTGGCCTGATGCGGGGTCCCGCCCGACCATGGGCCCGGCGTATCCTCGCCAAATACGTAGACATTCCCCGGCACAATCACGGTCGCCCCCGTATCTGACGCCGCATCTATCACCCGCTTGGTCAGTACAGGCACATCGCCCGCCCAATCGGGATAGGGCGGGTTCCATCCGTTCACGATGACATCCACGCCGCGCGCTGCCTGTGACAGCGTACCAGACCTGCGGTCAAACTCTGTCACATCCCAGCCCGCGTGCCTGAATGCCAGTGCTGCATTGCGTCCAAAGCGCCCCGATGCCCCCAGTACCAGTGCTGTTTGTGCCATGTCTGCCTCCTGTCTGAGGTCAATCTACCCATTCACGTCGCGCAGGGAATTGCCGTAAATCGCAGAACGTGTATTCATTTCTGAATGGACAAAGCACTGACACATGCAGATTGGTCTCTGATCCAATGCTTTCTGGCCGTGGCCGAGACGGGATCGCTGTCTGCCGCCGCACGACATCTCAATCGCAGCCAACCCACTTTGGGGCGGCAGGTCCAAAACCTCGAGGACGAGCTGGGTGTCTCCCTTTTCGATCGCCACGCCCGCGGTCTGAAGCTCAGCGAAGCGGGCTCACAGCTTTTGCCGATGGCCCAGCAGATGCACAGCGCCATGACCGCGTTCAGTCTTGCCGCTGCGGGGCAATCGCAACAGCTTGAAGGCTCGGTGCGTATCACCGCATCGGTCTTTGCCTCGCATCACCTGCTGCCACCGATACTGGCGTCCATCCGCAAGCAGGAACCCACGATTCAGCTTGAACTGGTGGCCACCGACACCACCGAGAATCTGCTCTATCGCGAGGCGGATATCGCCGTGCGTATGTATCGCCCTGCGCAGGTGGATCTCATTTCCCGCTATCTCGGGGATGTGCCGCTGTGTTTTTGTGCCGCCAAGTCCTATCTGGACCGGAAGGGGCGCCCCAAGACGCCGGAAGAACTGTTTACGCATGACCTGGTGGGATTTGACGCGAACCAGGAGATCATCAAGGCCATGCGGGAAAAGGGTTGGCCAGCCAGCCGGGACAGCTTTGCCACCCGCTGTGACCTGCAAAGCGCCTATTGGGAACTGATCCGGGCGGGCTGTGGCATAGGTTTCAGTCAGGTACAGGTTGCCGAAGCCGACCCCGACGTGGAAATTCTGCCGCTGGATGTGGACATCCCGATTCTACCCGTGTGGCTGGCCGCACCTCAGGCCATGCGCCAGACCCCGCGCATCCGCAGGGTCTGGGACTTGTTGGCTGAAGGGCTCAAAGCCGCTCTTTGAGCGTCAAAGCAGGCCAGTATAAGTTCCACGCGCTGGATAGTTGTTGCCCAGTGTGAATTTCAAGCCACCTGAAATATCCGACATCGACGGGCGACCGAAAGGCGTGGTCTGTTGCCACGCGTAGTACAGCGTCCGGTCGGGTGCGACGTAGAAATGTCCGGGCTCTGCGAACATGTCCGGTTCGGCGCTGCCTTCGCGCTTGATCGAGATGTTCAGTCCCCAATCGTCCCGCGCTGCAGACAGCGGCAAGCTGTGACCCACACGCAGGCGCGACGCTCCGGCTTTTTCGGCGGTTTCCGTCGCGCGCTCGGCTGTATCGGTGGTGATCATGATGACCTCGACGCCCAGCGCCGCGAAGTCATCCAGCGCCGCTTCGACCTCGGCCATCTGCCTGATGCAGATCGGGCAATGCAGCCCGCGATATTGAATCACCAGCGTCCCGTTTTCGCCCTTGTCCGCGTCAAGATCGAAGCTGCCATGGGCAACAGTTTCGATTTTCAGCGCAGGAACTGGATTTCCAGGTGTCAGCATGTGATTTCCTTCTGTTTTGGCAGGTTCGTCTCATTGACCCGATGCAACGCAGACGCTAGGCCCTGTGCAACAAAACGCAAGGAGACCCTTCATGTCCAACCCTTCGCTCCTTATCCTGCCCGGAGACGGAATTGGCCCGGAAGTCATGGCCGAAGTGCGCAGAATCATCGATTGGTTCGGCACCAATCGCGGTCTTCAATTTGACGTGAGCGAGGATCTGGTCGGCGGTGCGGCCTATGACGCCCACGGCAAGCCTCTGTCCGATGAGACGATGGCCAAGGCGCAGGAGGTTGACGCGGTTCTGCTGGGCGCTGTCGGCGGTCCGAAATACGACGATCTGGATTTCAGCCTGAAGCCCGAGCGCGGGTTGCTGCGCCTGCGCAAGGAAATGGACCTGTATTCGAACCTGCGCCCGGCCCAGTGCTTTGACGCGCTGGCTGACTTCTCTTCGCTGAAAAAAGACATCGTTGCCGGTCTCGATATCATGATCGTGCGCGAACTGACCTCGGGTGTTTATTTCGGGGAACCGCGCGGCATCTTCGAAGAAGGCAATGAACGCGTTGGCATCAACACCCAGCGCTACACCGAATCCGAGATCGAACGGGTTGCGCGCTCGGCCTTCGAACTGGCGATGCGCCGGAACAAAAAACTGTGCTCGATGGAAAAAGCCAACGTGATGGAATCGGGCATCCTGTGGCGCGAAGTCGTCAACCGCGTTGCCGCTGATTACCCCGAGGTCGAACTGAGCCATATGTACGCTGACAACGGTGCCATGCAGCTGGTGCGCGCACCCAAGCAGTTTGACGTGATCCTGACCGACAACCTGTTCGGCGACATCCTGTCCGACTGCGCCGCGATGCTGACCGGGTCTCTGGGTATGCTGCCGTCAGCGTCGCTGGGCGCTCCGATGGCCAATGGACGCCCCAAGGCGATGTACGAGCCCGTACACGGGTCTGCCCCCGATATCGCAGGTCAGGGCAAAGCCAACCCGATCGCCTGTATCCTCAGCTTTGCGATGGCTCTGCGTTACAGCTTTGATCACGGCGAAGAAGCAGATCGTCTGGAAGCAGCGATCGAAAAAGTTCTGGCCGACGGTGTGCGCACCGGCGACCTGCTGGCGGATGAGGGCGTTCAGCCCGTGTCGACCACCGAAATGGGCGACGCGATCCTCGCAGCTTTGGACGCAAGCGTCTAAGTCACGAATAAAGAATGACAAAAGGCGGTGCCCGGTGCACCGCCTTTTTCTTGTTTCGGCTTTTCGAGTTTGCTTTAGTTGCCGCCAAAAATGTTCTTCAGCAGGTTATTGATGTCATCGGCAAAACCTCCGCGCTTGCGGCGGGGCTGCGGCTGGGCGACCTGAACGGGTGGTTCCGGCGCCATCATCGGCAAGGGTGTGGGTGTCATCCCCTCGGTCACGCGCAGCATTGTTTCCTTCCAAATCTCGGCAGGCAACCCGCCACCGGTCACGCCGGACAAGGGCGTGTTGTCATCATACCCCATCCAGACGCCAGTTACGTAATCCGCCGTGAACCCGATGAACCACGCATCGCGCGCGGCCTGGGTCGTTCCGGTCTTGCCCGCCACCTGCCAGCCGGGCAATTTGGCCCGCCCGCCGGTCCCTTCAGAGACCACACGTTCCATCATCCAGGTCAGCTGTTTGGCGGCCGTTTCATTGATGACTCTCTCACCAATACCGGTCGTCGTGACCATGACAGGTGTTTCGTCGCCCAACAGCTTCAGTTCGGTCAGCCCATAAGGTTCAACCTGTGACCCGCCATTCAGGATGCCTGCATATGCGCCGGTCATCTCGATCAACGTGCTTTCAGATGCACCAAGCGCCAGCGCAGGCCCCTGTGCAAGATCGCTGGCAATCCCAAAGCCGCTGGCGATCGTCCGAACATTGTCTAGCCCGGAAATCTCGGCCACTTTCACCGCCGGTATGTTCAGCGAGTTTTTCAGCGCATCCGCCAAGGTCACCCGACCATAATACTTATTGGTATAGTTCTTGGGACACCACTGGCCTGACCCCGGAATATCGACGCAATAGGGTTCATCCATCACCGTATCCAGTGGCGAATAGCCAAGTTCCAGCGCGGTGGCATAGACGAACGGCTTGAACGACGATCCCGTCTGACGCAACGCCTGTGTCGCCCGATTGAACGCGCCAGACACGCGTGTCTTGCGCCCACCAACCATGGCACGTACCGCGCCGTCTGCCGACATCACGACAATGGCGGCCTGCGCCTTTGAGCCTTCACGGACTTTTTCCTGAAAGATGAACTTCAGCGCTTCTTCAGCAGAAGTCTGGATGCGCTGATCCAAGGTCGTACGGATCACCACATCTTCGGTCGTGTTTCGGGTAAAGAACTCGGGCCCGCTGGCCATGACCCAATCCGCAAAGTACCCCCCGGCCCGCGCAGCCGCCGCCTCGGACAGTTGGGCAGGTCGCGCTCGTGCTTCGCTGGCCTGCGCGGCGGTCAGGTAGCCCTGATCCTCCATCAGACCGATCACAAGGCGGGCCCGGTCCTGAGACCGTTGCAGGTTGTTCGTCGGCGCATAGCGCGTGGGTGCAACCAGCAGGCCGGCCAGCATCGCTGCCTCAGCCGGAGACACTTCAGCTGCGGACTTTCCAAAGTATCGCTGGCTTGCGGCCTCGAACCCACGCGCGCCTGCACCAAGGAACGCCCGGTTCAGGTAAATCGTCAGAACCTCATCCTTGGAGTATTTCACCTCCATGGCAATTGCGTAAATGGCCTCCTTGGCCTTGCGCCACAGTGAACCCTGACGGCAATCGGCTTCATAGGCAGCCTCTGATTCCCATTCAGCCGGATCATAAGGCTCGCCCAGACACAGCAGTTTGGCCGTTTGCTGCGTAATGGTGGACCCGCCATGCCCGGACAACGGGCCGCGCCCTTCGCTCAGGTTGATGCGTACGGCGCTCGCGACGCCACGCGGGCTTACGCCGAAATGGCGATAGAAGCGTTTGTCCTCGGTCGCAATGACGGCGTTTTTCAGATGCGGGGACACCGTATCAGCCGTGATCACCCCGCCAAACTGGTCACCGCGCCACGCGAACACTTTGCCGTCCCGGTCCAGCAGCGTGACCGACCCCCGCGCGCGCCCGTCCAACAAGGCGTCCAGGTCCGGCAAAGAGGTATAGACGACGCCCACTGCCAAAGCGATCAAAATGGCCACAACTGCGCCAACCCGCCAGGTCAGACCCCAGACCATACGCCAGACCCAGCGGAAAAAGCGACGCAGGATCCCACCGCCCTTGCCGCCCGATCTCTTGCGCGTCTTCTTGCGCGCGGTTTTGCGCGTGGTTGTCTTGCGGGCCGTCGCCTTCTTGCCCGCCGGGCGCTTGGACGCCGACGGTTTACGGCCCTTTGACGGGTACCTTCTATCCGCAACCAATTTCGGCTTGCGTCGCTTGGACTCAGTCATGCTCAAACTCTGCCCGGTTTTTCTTTTGCGCCACCATACCCCGCTGACCTGAGTATGTAGAGGTCCGATTTTCCGAAAATTCCCCTCACAACACTGCCCGATATTTAATCAGCGCGCCAAGTTTGTGCAAAAAATGTGCAACTTTACGCCATTTTACGGCCCATTGGCGCCCAATAGCCGTTTCTTCCCACGCTCAGTCGCGCATTTTCTGCAGGTGCAAACAAACCGGTTCCGCCGGAGAACCAGAGGGGAAAGACGTGAAACTGATCATTGCGACAATCAAGCCGTTCAAGCTGGAGGAGGTGCGCGAGGCACTGACCGAGGCCGGCGTGCGCGGCATGATGGTAACCGAGATCAAGGGCTTCGGCTCGCAATCCGGTCACACCGAAATCTATCGGGGGGCCGAATATGCTGTGAATTTCGTACCCAAGATCAAGCTCGAGATCGTGGTGCCCGCGACAATGGCCGACCAGATCGTCGAGACTATCACCAAAACAGCCAAAACCGGCAAAATCGGTGACGGCAAGATTTTCGTCCTCGATGTCGAGCAGGCGCTGCGCGTGCGGACCGGGGAAACCAACGAGGACGCGCTGTAAAGCGCGCCCACTCACACTCATTCGAGGAAGACACATGAACCTGATGAAATCTCTCATCCCTGCCGCCGCGATTGTCGCGCTGCCGCAGATGGGCCTTGCGCAAGAGGCCGCAGGCGAGGCCGCACAGCACACGCAATACATCCTGACCTCACTGCTGTTTCTGGTCGGCGGTTTTCTCGTATTCTGGATGGCCGCGGGCTTTGCCATGCTCGAGGCCGGTCTGGTGCGTTCGAAAAACGTGGCCATGCAGCTGGTCAAGAACATTGGCCTGTTTTCCTTTGCGGCCATCATGTACTGGCTGGTGGGATTTAACCTGATGTATCCGGGCGATGGGTGGACCATCACCGGCATCCTGGGTGCGTTCTCGCCAACGTCGCTCGAGCCGGTTGGTTTGGCCGACACCGAAACCGCGCTGGATTATGCTTCCGTAGGTTCAGACTTCTTTTTCCAACTGATGTTCTGCGCCACCACCGCGTCCATCGTATCGGGCACCATGGCCGAGCGCGTCAAACTGTGGCCCTTCTTCTTCTTCGTGATTGTCCTGACAGGAATCATCTACCCGATCGAAGCGTCCTGGCAGTGGGGTGGCGGCTGGTTGTCCGAGATGGGCTTCAGCGATTTCGCAGGCTCGACCCTGGTGCACGCCGCAGGTGGCTTTGCAGCGCTGGCCGGTGCCATCGTACTTGGCCCGCGCATCGGCAAGTACAACAAGGACGGCAAGGTTGTTCCGATCCCCGGTTCGAACCTGGCGCTGGCAACCTTGGGGACGTTCATCCTGTGGTTGGGTTGGTTCGGTTTCAACGGCGGCTCGCAGCTGGCAATGGGAACCATCGGTGACATGGCCGATATCAGCCGTATCTTCGCCAACACCAACATGGCCGCTGCCGCCGGTGCCGTCGCCGCCTTGATCCTGACGCAGGTGATGTACGGCAAGGTTGACCTGACCATGGTTCTGAACGGCGCGCTGGCCGGTCTGGTGTCAATCACCGCTGAACCCTTGGCGCCGTCGCTGTTTCAGGCGCTGATCATTGGTGCAATCGGTGGTGTGATCGTTGTCCTGACCGTTCCGATGCTGGACCGCATGAAGATCGACGACGTGGTCGGTGCGATTCCGGTTCACCTGATCGCAGGCTTCTGGGGTACCTTCATCGTGGCATGGACCAACGGTGACGCGTCCTTCGTGACCCAGATCATTGGCTTCGCTGCCATTGGGATCTTCGTCTTCGTCGTCAGCTTCATCCTGTTCTCGGTCCTCAAGGCAACAGTCGGCCTGCGGGTCGGTGAGGAAGAAGAGATCAACGGGCTCGACATGGGTGAGTTGGGGATGGAAGCGTATCCCGAGTTCTCGAAAGGTTGAGATCGTTGAATAATAAAAGCGGCCCTAGCCCTGTGCTGGGGCCGTTTTTTGTGCGGCAGTCGTTTTTGGGTTAGAATCTGCGTGTCAAAATAGGGGGGAGTGCAATGCCGAACGCACCGCACACACTTGTTGGCACAAGCCTGAAATGGACTGGGGTCCACCACTCCGGACATGGCGATTTCGAAGACTTATCGACACACACGGTCAGTTACGAAACCGAAAACACCTGCTATGTCACCGCGAACGGCATGCTGGTAGGCGAGGCGGATTACACATATCGCCGCCTTGATGAACAGGTCGGCATATGTATCTACCACCCGCGAGAGTATCAGGGCAGAACTGATGTCGTGCTAAACGCCATATTCGACTTTCGCGCGATGAAAGATCGGGCCGTGATAACCGCAGGTGGAAACCCATTCGCCGTGGCGGACGGGGATATGCAGTTCGTCAAAACTCCGCCACGCCCGGGCTGAACCAGACGTGACGGTTGTCCGGTCAAACCCCGACGTCGACAATCGCCTTGGCCAGGATCGGCACGGTGGTCGCGTTCAGACCGGCGATGTTCAGGCGGCTGTCGCCGACCATATAGATGCCGTGATCGACACGCAGTTTCTCGACCAGTTCCTGTGCCGCCCCCAAGCGTGAGAACATGCCACGGTGTTGGGCGATGAAACCAAAGCGGTCCGAGCCGCTCAGACGCTGCAGCTCGTCGGCCAATTGCTGACGCAAATCCAGCATGGACAGGCGAACCTCTTCCAACTCGATGGCCCAGTCTGCGCGCAACGCTTCATCCATCAGAATGGTCGTCACAACACGTGCGCCGTGGTCAGGTGGAAACGAATAGTTTTGGCGGTTCAGGAATGACAGCGTCCCTTGGTTCAATGCGGTCTGCCCGGCATCGGCGCTGATGGCCATCAGCAAACCAGTGCGTTCGCGGTACACGCCGAAATTCTTCGAACACGACGCCGCTATGAGGCATTCCTTGACCGAAGATGCGACCAGACGTGTTGCTTGCGCATCCTCTTCCAGACCGTCGCCGAAGCCCTGATAGGCGATGTCGATCATCGCTACGAGGCCAAGTGCGTTGATCAGGTTCACGACTTCCTGCCATTGAACGATGTTGAGGTTGGCACCG
The DNA here is from genome assembly GCF_003443535.1 of Ruegeria sp. AD91A. Taxonomy (GTDB): domain Bacteria; phylum Pseudomonadota; class Alphaproteobacteria; order Rhodobacterales; family Rhodobacteraceae; genus Ruegeria. Next base: position 2,826,174 of record NZ_CP031946.1, read on the forward strand.
GTCGGGTTGTGGCAGCAACCGTGCAGCAGAACCACGTCACCCGCCTTGGCGGTCTTCAGGTCTTCGATCATGCCGTCGAAATCGACGCCACGTGTGTCACCATCGAAATAGCGGTATTGAACCGTCTCGATCCCCAGATAGTTCAGGATCGACAGGTGGTTCGGCCATGTCGGGTTCGACACAAACACGCGGGCTGACGGGTTGGCCATGCGGATCATCTCGAACGCCTGACGGCAGGCGCCGGTGCCGCCCGGTGTCGCCACAGCTGCGATATTGCCGCGCTTAACCGACGTGCCGAGGATTAACCCGATCATCGCATCCGCATAGGCCGGGTCGCCGGCCAGCCCGGTATAAGCCTTGGTGTCCTGCTCTTCCCAGATGCGCCGCTCGGCCGCTTTGACGGCGCGCATGACCGGGGTAATGCCCTCTGCGTTTTTATAAACGCCAACACCCAGGTCGATCTTCTGATCGCGCGGGTCTTCGCGGTACATCTGCATCAGCGCCAGGATCTTGTCGGCAGGCTGCGGTTTCAGGTTCTCGAACATCAGGTCTCTCCGGTTGCGACGGGCAGGGTCGGGAAGGCACCCCATTCAGCCCATGAGCCGTCATAAAGCGAGTGGTCTTTCTTACCCATGCGCTCCAGCGCAAGGCTCAGGATCGCGGCAGTCACGCCAGACCCGCACGAGGTGATCGCCGGTTTCGACAGATCGACGCCCGCAGCCTCGAATATGGCGCGGCACTCTTCCGGCGACTTCATGGTGCCTTTGGCGTTCAGCAACTGGCCAAAGGGGACATTGCGTGAGCCCGGAATATGGCCCGAACGCAGACCCTCGCGCGGCTCGGCTTCGGCCCCGGCAAACCGGCCGGCAGAGCGGGCGTCGATAATCTCATGATCACCAAGCTTGGCGGCGGCGGACACTTGCGTGACGTCCCGGACAAGCTGGTTTTGTACCCGAACGGTCATGTGACGATCACGGATGACCGGCGGCAGATCTTCAACCTCGCGCCCTTCCGCCTGCCATTTGGGGAACCCACCATCCAGAACCGCGATGTTTTCCTGCCCCATCAGACGGAACAGCCACCAGACGCGTGCAGCCGACATCAGCCCAGCGCCATCATAAACCACGACCTGATGACCATCGCCCACACCCATCGCCCGCAGGCGCGACATGAATTTCTCGACCGGAGGCGCCATGTGCGGCAAGTCGGAACGGTGATCTGATATCTCATCAATATCAAAGAACCTCGCACCGGGGATGTGGCCTGCATCATATTCGGCCTTTGCATCACGATTTTGTGCGGGCAAGTACCACGACCCGTCCAGAATCCGCAGATCCGGGTCCTTCATATGCGCGGCCAGCCATTCGGTAGATACGAGGGTTTTTGGATCGTCCTGCATCAAAGCCTCCCCAAAGCGAGCTTGGGATTTCCCTATACCCGGCAGCTTGGGGGTTCAAGACTGGATAGCGCTAGCGCCTGTTAACCGCTGGATTTATCGCACCCGGCGCAGGCGGACGTGCTGAATGATGCCGATGATACTGATCACGATCCAGAAACCCTCGATCAGCATCGAGGCCAGATTGAAATTCTGCAGCAGGGAATAGACGATCAGGACGGATCCCAGCAGGTTGATCACCGGAAAAGCCAGATCATCCGAATTCATCATTCGCATCTGCGTCGCGAAATACGCGGCCACCACGATCAGTGCTCCGAACGAGCCGATGGCGTCCACGATGGTCAGGCTGTCGAAAAATGCGGTCATGTAGGGTCCCTGCCGTTTTCAGGAAACTCTGTGTCTTGGGCGTAATGATGCATGTTCAGAAATGCAGCGCCGTGCACACCGGCACGGTATCCGTGCGGCACATCTGCCGCAAACCGCAGACCCTGCCCTGCCTGCAAGGAAACCCATTCCCCATCACGCAGAATTTCCAAAGTGCCGCTAAGGACAAACACTTCCTCGGTCACCCCGGCAGCATGCGCGGGCGACTCGTGACTCTGGTTTGGATTAAGACTCACGTGAAAGGTTTCGGCCCCCAATGCAGGATCGAAGGGGAAGACGATCTTGACCTCGATACTGCCGGGGAAAGTCACGGTTTGAAAGACCGATGGGTCGCCCTGAATTGTGTCGATCAACGCGCTCAAGGGCACCTGGAACCCTTTGGCGATCTTCCAGAGCGTGGCAATCGTCGGGCTGGATTCGCCCCGTTCGATCTGACCCAGCATGGCTTTGCTGACACCGGTCATTTCCGCCACCTTGGACAGGCTCAGCCCTGATGCCGCGCGTACATCCCGTAACTTCAGCGTAATGTCGTCCATTGCCATCGTGTCGTCTTTCGAATCCTCTTGTGCGTTATAGCGCACATGTGATACGTGCGCTATAACGCACGAACCCCAAGACATGCAACCCGAGGCAATAGGGAAACAGCATTATGCCATTGTACCGATCCAGAACCTCAACCCATGGCCGCAACATGGCCGGCGCACGCGGCCTTTGGCGTGCCACAGGCATGGGTGACGATGATTTTGGCAAACCGATCATTGCCATCGTCAACTCGTTCACCCAGTTCGTGCCCGGTCATGTTCACCTGAAGGATCTGGGCCAGATGGTTGCGCGCGAGGTTGAAGCCGCTGGTGGTGTTGCAAAAGAGTTCAACACGATCGCGGTTGATGACGGCATCGCAATGGGCCATGACGGCATGCTGTATTCGCTTCCTTCCCGCGAAGTCATTGCGGACTCGGTCGAATACATGGTCAACGCGCATTGCGCGGATGCGATGGTCTGCATTTCGAATTGCGACAAGATCACCCCCGGTATGCTGATGGCTGCTATGCGCCTGAACATCCCGGCCATTTTTGTCTCGGGCGGGCCCATGGAGGCCGGCAAGATCGATATCGCTGATCTGGATGCCAAAAAAATCGACCTCGTCGATGCGATGGTGGCCGCGGCAGACGACAAGTTCACGGACGAACAGGTTCAGCACATCGAAGAGAATGCCTGTCCGACCTGCGGGTCCTGTTCGGGCATGTTCACCGCGAACTCGATGAACTGCCTGGCCGAAGCGCTGGGTCTGGCCCTGCCGGGTAACGGCTCGACACTTGCTACACATGCCGACCGCAAAGAGCTTTTCCTGGAGGCAGGCCGCCGGATCGTTGAGATCACCAAGCGCCATTACGATCTGGACGAAAAGGGTTTCTTGCCGCGCGAGATCGCCACCTTTGACGCGTTCGAAAACGCCATGAGCCTCGACATCGCCATGGGAGGGTCGACCAACACGGTTCTGCATCTGCTGGCGATCGCCCATGAGGGTGAGGTTGATTTCACCATGACCGACATGGACCGCCTGAGCCGCCGTGTTCCCTGCCTTTGCAAAGTCGCGCCCAACACCGAAAACGTGCACATGGAAGACGTCCACCGCGCCGGTGGTATCTTCTCGATTCTCGGAGAGCTCAGCCGCGCAAGCCTGCTGCACGAAGAATGCAACACGGTACATTCGGCAACGATGGGCGAGGCAATTGCCAACTGGGACATCAAGGTCGCCAATAACCCTAAGGCACAAGAACTGTTCAAAGCCGCCCCTGGTGGTGTGCGTACCACACAAGCGTTCAGCCAGTCCAACCGGTACAAGGAACTGGACACCGACCGCGAAGGTGGCGTGATCCGTTCGAAAGAACACGCGTTCAGTCAGGATGGCGGTCTGGCCGTTCTGTTCGGTAATATTGCCCGCGACGGCTGTATCGTGAAAACTGCTGGCGTAGACGCAAATATCCTGAAATTTACTGGCTCGGCTTACGTGTGCGAAAGCCAGGATCAGGCAGTCAACGACATTCTCACCGGCAAGGTGAAAGAAGGCGACGTGGTGGTGATCCGCTATGAAGGCCCGCGCGGCGGCCCGGGGATGCAGGAAATGCTGTATCCGACGTCATATCTGAAGTCTAAAGGACTGGGTAAAGCCTGCGCCCTGCTGACCGATGGTCGTTTCTCGGGCGGCACATCCGGTCTGTCGATCGGACATGTATCACCCGAGGCGGCCGAAGGCGGTGAGATTGGTCTGGTGCAGAACGGTGACACGATCGAGATCGACATCCCCAACCGCACCATTCATCTGGCGGTTTCGGATGAAGAGCTGGCAGAGCGTCGCAAGGAACAGGACGCAAAGGGTTGGGAGCCTGCCGCGCCGCGCAAACGCAAGGTGTCCACTGCGCTCAAGGCCTACGCCAAGCTGACGACCAGCGCGGCGAAAGGGGCAGTACGTCAAGTCTGAACATCTGCGGGACCGGTTTGCTGACTCAGCAGACCGGTAAATCGGCCGCCCACAGGAACTCCCGCTCCCAAATCGCACCATCAGCTTCGCTGAGGCAGCATTTGGCTTTGGGCCCGGCGCCGCGCAATGCGCGGCGCCGGGCCCAACCAGAGGAGATGTTTCGCAAGAAATATCGACGATGGGCGGAAGCGCCCTACCGTCAGTCGCCCAACTTGGCGTGAATTTCGTTCAGATCAATTTCGCCGATCGGCATCTTGTTGGCCGGGTTTTCGAAGTCGTATTTGAACAGCTCGAAATCCTGCTTGTACATCTCATAGACCAGATGCATCGACAGATCGTCGAAGTAATCCTCGACCGGATGCGCACGTTTTGGTCCGTGGCCTTCTGATTCATTGAACCGTGGGATCTCGGACAATGTAACCGAGTGCTTCAGCTCGACATTGTCCAGAACATACTGCATCCCGTCGTTGAACGCTTCGGTCCAGAAAATCCGGTCATAATGACCGCCGTTCACGATGAAAGTAGACACGTGGCCTGACATCGCAGACCAGTGAATGTCCGGGTCCATCGGACGCCGCCACCGGATCGTATCGCGCGCAAACAACAGAAACCGGCGGAAGCTGGCGATCTGGTCAAACTCTCCTTTGCCGTCGTCACCGCCCACTTCGATCCCATAGTTGTAGATCAGCGTCGGAACCAGATTGCCGCGGTATCGCTTACCGTTGCGCTGAATGCCGCAGATCTTGTCAAAGAATGAGCTTAGGATGCGGGTATAAGGATTGCGCACGCAAGTAAAAGAATACGACGCGTGATTGCGCACATTGTTCGATATCAGGCCCTGACTCTGATCAAACGCCCATTTATGCATGCCGTCCTTGGCGTCATGGATATCACCATCGAAAAACTGACCATGGTCCGAATAATACATGATCTGACCAATGGTCGAGCAGGCACATTTGGGCACCACACGGTACACCATGCTTTCGCTCTCGGTCATCCAGGTACCGGGAAACCCCATCTGCTGCGCCTCCTTCGCTGGCCTGGTCTCGATCCGATACACCAGCTTTTGGTAACAAAGAACCAAAATTATTCTGTTTATTCAATCGTTCATCCTCAGTATCACGGTTGAAATCAGGCAGAAACGGATATTGCGTTATCTCTATGGCAAAAGTCGCCTATATATTGCTGTGTCACAAGGACCCCGAGGCCATCATTGCTCAGGCCGAACAACTGACTGCAGCTGGCGATTGCATGGCCATCCATTTTGACGCCAGCGCCAGCACCAAAGCATATGAACGCATTCGGTCCGCGCTGGATCAGAACCCCAATGTGACCTTTGCGAAAAAGCGCGTCAAATGCGGCTGGGGCGAATGGTCTCTGGTGCGGGCCACGCTGAACGCCCTGCAAGCCGCCGTCGAAACTTTCCCCCGCGCCACTCATTTCTACATGCTGTCCGGTGACTGCATGGCGATCAAAACGGCAGAATACACTCACCGTTTTCTGGATGAGCACGACAAGGATTTCATTGAAAGCCACGACTTTTTTGCCAGCAACTGGATCAAGACCGGCATGAAGGAAGACAGGCTGATCTATCGCCACTACTTCAACGAGCGTACGCAGTCCAAGCTGTTTTATGCGGCCTATGAAATGCAAAAGCGCCTTGGTCTGACACGGGACATCCCCCAGGACATTCAGATGATGATCGGCAGCCAATGGTGGTGCCTGCGTCGCAGAACAGTCGAAATGATTCTGGATTTCCTGCGTCAGCGCCGGGATGTGATACGGTTTTTCTCGACCACGTGGATACCTGATGAAACCTTCTTTCAGACCCTGGTGCGCCACCTGATCCCGAAAAGCGAGATTGAAAACCGAACGCTGACATTCCTGATGTTCTCGGACTATGGAATGCCGGTCACGTTCTACAACGACCATTATGACATGTTGCTGGGCCAGGACTATCTGTTCGCGCGCAAGATCAGCGCAGAGGCACTTGAGCTGAAAGACCGTCTCGGCTCGCTGTATGCGAGCGAGGGTGTTGATTTCCCTGTCTCGAACGAGGGGCGCAATCTGTATGCGTTTCTTACCGGTCGAGGGCGCATCGGCCGCCGGTTCGGACAACGCTTTTGGGAGGCTGGAAGTACGCTCGGCCCTGAACGAGAACTGTTTGTGATCGTCTGCAAGAAGTGGCATGTCGCCAAACGTCTTGTCGACCAGATCGCGTCGGAAACGGACATCCCCTGTGTTGAATACCTGTTCAACGAAGAACATACTTTGCTGCCGGAATTGGGCGGGATCGAATCCACCTTGGCCAAGCGTTCCCGTCACCGGCGCGCCGTTCTGGGCCTGTTGTTCGACAGTTTCGGGTCAAATCAGATGGCGCTGTGCCTAGACCCAGCCAATCTGGACGCACTTGAGGATTTTTGCAGCGACCAGGCCAAAACCCATGTGCTTGAGATCGAATGCGAATACTCGGACGAATATCTGATCGGCCACGCGCGTCGCGTCGGGCTTGCCGGAGACAACAGTCCAACGGAAACCGTTGCATCTCTGCTGCCGACTCTTCGCAACGATCTGAGCTACGAATCCGAACAGATCCGTGCCGCTCGGCTGGGCAATTACCTGCGCCTGCGGGAAACGGCACCGCGCGCCGACAATGAAGCGGTTATTGCCAAGTTTCTTGGGGTCGACGAAAAAACAGCCCAGGCCATTATGCGGTTGGACTACCTTTTCCTCGACTAAACCAAAAAAGCCATTCATTGATTGCTGCCTGCGAGCAGGCACCGTTGGCCCGTGCATTCCATATCTCGGATGGCAATTGTTCCGCCACGCAAGGCACCCTCAGCCCCTGTAACTGCACTCGTGATTTTTATTCAAAAATCAGATACTGTGCAGCCAATTGGGCCATTTTGTTCAAACTTTTTCCGTCAGCAATACGGCCCTTGCCAGGAAAAGCACGGAAAGCAGACAGGTCTTTTATTCTGAATGGCCGGTATCTGAGCTTCGAAGAACCAGAAAAACTGGCTGATCGAAGATTGAAGTATTGAAACGCAACTCCGGGGGGAAACAGTTGTGCCCATAGATCAAATTTCAAAATCAAGATCATACATCCCAAATGACGCAGACTGGAAGGTGATATATGATGTCCTTCCGGGGAACCCAGCCGTCATCAACCCGCATTTCGAGTGCATCGAGGTGACCGGAAACACGGTTCTGCCAGCGAACGGCATGTATATCGTGCTGCGCGGCGTGGTTCAGTTGCGCCAGAACGGAAATCCATTGGCCAGTGCGGATGTCGGCGATTACTTCTATGAAGAACACCTGCAGATCTCGGATATCCCCGTCAGCCTGGAAGCGCTTGCGCTGGACGGAACCCGGCTGGCGTACCTGTCCAGCAAGAACTGGCTTCAGATACCAGAAAGCATCCGGCAACCCTGTTTTGCAACGATGTTTGGTGATCTGGTCAGCGTTCAGTTGCATAATTTTCAACAGCCCATCAATTGTTGCAGTGTCACCGCGGCCGCCCTCAGCATGTCGGCGCTGGGGTTCAGCTGCGAAGTGAATGACATCTTCCGCGAATGCGCATTGCCTTCGTCATTTGTCGTGAACGATGGAATCTCGCTGGGCGAGCTTTTTGACGTCGCCTGCACTTACATCCACACACAAGGGCTTCGCGAGAGGGTTCAGGTTCAGGCCTATTTCATGGACGAAGACACAACCAGTGTGCCGCTGTTGCTTGAGGCGATCGACGAATCCAACCGCCTGGGCGGTGACAACGACATTCTGGTGGCGAATTTCCAGGTCGGTGTCGCCCATGGCAAAGAGAATATGCCCGGCGGCCACTTTGCCGTCATCGCCAAGTGCAACCCAAGCACGGGGCTGGTGCATATGATGGATGTGCATCCTGAAAAATACGGCAAGCTTTGGGTAACAACCGTGGAGCGGTTGTGGCAAGCCATGTCAGATCGAGACGGAACCTCGATGCGGTCCCGCGGCCTATTGCGGTTTTCGGCAAGGGCAGCGGTCAAGACGCATCTGAAGACGTTCAAGCAGCGGTGCAATTACGTCGACAGCACGCGTTACCTGGCAAAAGATCCCAAGAAACGCCGCAACCTGTTCCGCCGGGCCACGCCCAATATGAACTCATTGGGTGTGTTGGCGGAAAGCCTCGCCATTCACGGCGACAACAGAGTGGACGAGGACGAGCTGCTGCGGGCGACAAAGGCATCGTTTACGGATGCCGTCAGCCGGGTCGCCACTGCCGAAGACATGCATGACATGGCGCAAAAATACCTTAGCCAGTCCGAGAACGTGCATCTGAGCAGTTCGTTTCAAAGCTTTGAAACCCGTAACGATACATCGATCCAAACCCCGCAAGACTGGTTCAAGGCACTCTTGAAAAGCCTGAACACCAACAAAGATCGTCACCTGATGATCAATATCGATTTCAATCGCGTCACCGGGATCGAAGCGATCCGCCCGCCGGACAACGTGTACCGGGAAACCGCCCTGCTGGAAGAGTTCTGGTGTCTTTGCATTGCTTATGACGAGGACCAGGACGTTGTCACCATAGTCGACATGAGCCCTGCGACATCGCAGGTCTGGCAGGCACCGCGCGGCAACATCTTCCGCGGGTTGCGCGATCTGGAAGACCCCGCATTGGTGATGATCGAAGAGATCGACCCGCCCGAAGACCCAAGCGATGTTGCCAGTATCATCAAGCACAATAAGATGGTTCTGTTCTACGAAGATGAGGACCCCTGGTCCTACATGCTGCGCAGCGTTCTTTCGAATATCGGGGCAACAACCGTCAAGCAGATCGATGTGGGTGGACGCGATCCCAATATGATCAGGATGCGGCGGCAATTGGTGACACTCGGAGAAAGACCAGATCCGCCATATTTGTTTTTCAAAGGCGGGTGCATCAGCAAAAGCGATGAGCTGGAAGACATTGTGGACATGATCAGGGCCGGTGAATTGCAGGCTAAAATGCGCACGGAAGGGTTGCCTGTATCAGAGCTGAATGAGACCCCTAGCCTTGAAAAGAACCCGTTCGGCTATCCCAAAGGAGTTATGAATCAGGTCAACGCCGGCAAGCGAAACGTATTGTTGTGCGCCTGCGGGTCGTCGGCGGCAGACAAAATCCCGGAACTCGTCGAACGCATCGTCGATGCAGGGCATAACGTGAAACTGATCCCCTCCGTCTCGGCCGAGAAGTTCTTTCGCGATTTCGGGGCCGAGCGGATCGACGCCAAGATCACCCATCATGACTATTATCGCGACGATGATGAGTGGAATTTCCGCTACTTGAAATTTGACATGCCGGTGCGGGCATCGCATCTGGCGCTGTGCGACTGGGCCGATTGCGTCATCGTGGCGCCCATCACCTGCAACACGATGGGCAAAGTGGCCAACGGTATTGCCGACAACCTTCTGACCTCGGTCTTTGTGGCGTGGCAGTATCAGAAGAAACCGGTGATCCTTTGCCCCGCCTGCAACACGAACATGTGGAACAACATCACCACGCAGAACAATGTCGACAAGCTGAAAGCGCTGGGTGTCGACTTCATCGGGCCGCGCGAAGGTCGCCTGTCTAACGGCCGGATGGGTATCGGCATGATGGCAACTCCGGACCAGGTCATGGAAGCTTTGGCGGACGCCTTCGAGGAGTTGGACGATCAAAAATATCGCGTCTGCAAATGGGCACGCGAAGCTGCCGCCGCCGATGACATCAACGAATGGAAACGCGTGTTCCGCGCCATCGACGAAGAGATCGTCGGCGTCAACATCGTGGACGAAGCCCATGGCGATTCCCTGCTGCACTATGCAGCCGGTGGTGAAGGTGAGCTGAACGAAAGCGGCCATGATCTGGGCAAGCCGGATTATGAAGCTGCTCAGGACCTGATCGATCGTGATATCGACGTCAACATTGTCAACGATCACGGGTTCACGGCATTGCATGTGGCGGTGATGAACAAGGCGCCGAAGATGGTCGAGATTCTGCTGGGTGCTGATGACATGGATGCGACCTCGTGCATCGAATTCGTTCAGGGCATGCAGATCGAACCCGAAATCCGAACCATGCTGGACGCTTGGGCGCAAGATCACAACCTGAAGATGGCAGACCCTGAACAGGGGCGTGACGAAAGCTTCGTGGCCGTCAAAGAACCCTCTTACCTGTATTTCACCTATGGGTCCCTGAAGAAGGGGTTCCCCAATCATGACGCACACAGCAAAGTTCTGAACGACTTCGTGGGAATGGCGCGCACCCGGCAACCGATGCCCCTGATCATCCCGAAGGAACCATTCTGCGACAATCCCAACTGTGGGTATCTGCATCGCATGGCAACGCTTGTGGATCAGCAGGGGATGGGCAAGCAAGTGGGTGGAGAAGTCTACCGTGTCACCGAATCCGGCCTCAGCGAACTGGACAGGCTGGAGGGATATCACGGCCCCGGCTCACCCCAGAATGTCTATGTCCGCAAGAAGATCAACGTCGTCGTCGAGGGTGTAATGAAACCTGCCTACGCCTATGTGATCGCGGATCCGGAAAAGTACCTGAAAAGCTGGCGCGAGGGCACATCTGAAGTGGTAAGCGACTACACGCTGGATATGGCGCAGGGCGAACCCAAACCCGGGTTTGAACCCGTGGTCTAGCATTCTTGCGTGCTGATCGGTGGCGGTTCGGAACTGTTCTTGATGCTGAGATTATAGGCCGTGATCGCCACCATGCACAGCAGCACGAAAGGCCAGAAACTGGCCTTTGGAATCAGGTTGTCCCGATAGTGGATGATCCGCAGCGACGGCACCGCCTCTGAGGCGAAAAGGTAGGTATTGATCGAAACCGCCAGCAGCAAGAAATACATAAGGAAAAAGAACGACTCCATGTAGATCACAGGTGAGCCTGCAAATCCTTCGCGCAGCTGCACATGGGCCAGCAGGATCACGAAGAACAGAACCGAACAGGTGCCGATCACGCTGGACGTGCTGAAGTCATGTCGCTCCACCAGACCCTCGCGGCGCGTGACGGTCATGACCGCACCGAACAGCAGCATCACCACAACAAGCAATGGAATCATGTGAACGATGAACGCGTTTGCGAAATTGCGCTTGATAACGAAGTTATAATGCAACTCGGGCGCGTTGGTTTGGTATGCGTTCTGTCGTATGCCCAGCGTCGCATCCAGATTTGACAGCTTGTAATCGAAATAGGTGTTTTCACGCTCCCACGTGCCCATCACGATCCGGTTGTCGATCCCAAAGATGTCATCCGGTCCGGTCGCCGGATAAGCCTCAAAGTCGGGCACCAGCGCGACATTGACCTCAAAAGAGGCCGGCCAGAACCGTACCCAAACCGTTTTGTGATCGAAGGGGTAATTGGTGTAGTCGAAGCTCTGGCGCAGAGTTTGTTCGAAATACCAACCAATCAAAACGCCGTCGGGTTGCGGCAACCGGTAGGCCTGTTCGATAAGGCCGTTTGCCGTATCGACCGCTTCGGGCAGAAGAAACCCAGCCTCACCTTCGGCAGGAATGATCGCATCATGTTCACCTGCTTTGTAGTGCTGCCAGATATAGCCGGTAAGCTGTATATCGCTGGCGCCAAGAAAGCTGAAAGACTTTATGAAAATCCCCGTTCTCAAACGGTAGTCCGGTGCAACGTCCAGCTTGCACAGATATGCATCTACCGCAGCCTGATCAGGCAGTTGTGTCGGGTCTCCTTCGAAATGGTTCAGTTCGATCCAAAGCTTGAGCAACAAAGCGGCCAACCCAAAGGTCAGCAAACCCGAGATAAGCCACACCTTTCTTTCGACGCTCATTCAGCCACCTGCCTTGCCGCCTATTCCGCCAGAAAATCCGCTCGGCCCAGCAACGATTGCGTGATGCCCATCGCCGCAAACTGTTCATTCAGATCGGCAAATCCGCTATGCTGTGACGGTGGGATATTCTGCTTCCCGCTCTCGGCCAATAGTCGTGCTTGACGAATGGACAGGTCAACCATTGGCAAAGGCTCATTCTTGGTGAACGCGGCAAGCCCATCCGCATATTCAATTGCGGCATCCCAATCACCGCGCGCCAGCATGACAACGCTGGCATCGGGGTAAAAGTGCAAATGGCTGTGGCCGACACATCCCTCGGCGATTATCTCGGAGCCCAGCTTCAAAAGGCGTGTTTGCTCATCCGGGTCCGTTTCGGCCATCGCCAGGGCAGAAAGGGCCTTGGGTCCAACAAAACTCCGGCCATGTTCAAGCGCAATTTCGACTGCTCGCAGACCAGTTTCACGTGCGCGCCCCGCTTGACCGGCATACACTTGCGTTCTGGCCAGGTGTTCCAACGCCTGCGCTTCAAGGCGTTTTGCCCCCACGCGCTCTGCGATTTCGGCAGAGACACCAAAGGCTTCAAGCGCACGGTCGAGACTGCCCAGAAAGGTCTCGGCCACACCAAGGCATGTTTGCGCGACGCATTCCGGAACGAAGGCAAAATACGTCTGCGAGATTTCAATCGCCTCGTTGGCATCTGCTCTGCCCTGCCCGACATCCCCCGTATAGCTGCGCGCAACACTGAGATTGTGCAGGTTGGCCGCAAGGTCTCGAACCAGCCCTTTTTCACGCGCCCGTTCAACGGCTTGGGTGTAGAATCCTGTCGCCGTCTTCATCGTGGCACTCATGAAATTGGCGTCGCCAAATCCACTTAGCGCGCCGACTTCCAGACGAGCAGACTCGAGCTTGCGAGCCAGCGAGAGGGCGCGTTCGTTGGCCTTCAGCGCTTCGGTATTCCGACCCAGCGGGAAGTAAACGTTACCGCGCACGTAGTTTATCTGAGCCACATCTTCTTCAGACCCGCAGCGCTCTGCCGCTGCCTCAGCAATGTCGAGCGCTTCCAGCGCGTCCTGATACAGGCTTGCTTGCCGCGCCGCCTGCGCCAACCCGGTATGCGCCCTCGCGACTTGTTCATCGGTTTCCGCCAAACTGGCCGCGTCCTTGAACTCCTCCAAGGCTTCGTTTGACAACCCCTGCAACCGATGCGTTTCACCCCGCGCGCACAGCAGGTCAAATCGGACACCCGCCGGGGACGGCAATTCCAAAGCACGCTCGATCAATGGGCTGGCGTCGTCGAACCGGAAGGCTTGGATCAATTTATCCGCAGCCTCCAGATAGGCTTGCGCTGCGTTATTGGCTCCGGCCCGGTCCAGATGCTGGGCGCGCAAGGTGGCATCTCGATCCTCGAACCACTGAGCCGCCTGTCGATGCAGACGGGCCCGTTCGGATTTGACCAAAGTAGCATAGGACCCGTCCCGGATCAGCGCGTGGGCAAACATGAGATCAGGTCCGGCCTCTCGGATCAACGCCGACCGGATCAGGTTACTTGTGTCCAGATGTCCTTCGCCCAGAATGAAATTCAGAACTTCGGGCGAGAACCTTTGACCCAGAACCGATGCGGCCTGAAGGGCGGTTCGACTGGTGCGATCCAATGCATCCAATCGCGACTGGACGATACCCTGAATACTTCCGGGCACACTTTCCTGCTTGAGTACGTCTGTGTTGCGCAACAGCTGTTCCAGAAACAACGGGTTGCCGCCCGCCCGTTGCACACATGTTTCCAGCAAGTCCTGATCGATGGCCCGGAACTCTTCGACCAGCTGCCTGACATGGTCCTCTCCCATAGGCGCCAGTTCCAGCTTTGACACCAGCGCGCCGTCCGTCGCCATCTGCCAGTCCCTGTCGATCGGATCGCCCTCGACTCGACTGGACATCATCAACACACAGGGAATATTCCGCGTCGCTGCGGCGATATGCGAACAGGCCGTCAAGATGTCAGGGGTCGCCCAGTGGATGTCCTCAATCTGAATAAGCAGGGGCGATTCCTGGCTGCTGGCCGAAAGCAGTTCCTCAAGAACCTGACGCCGACCCCGCAGGCGGGTCTTGTTGTCCATCACGGCATAGACCTCGGCCAGACCCGGGTCTTGCTCAAGCTCAAGCAAGGCATTGAGATGCGCGGCGTTGGAAGGACTGACCCAGCCCCTGCTGATCGCGTCTTTTGCGACAGCCGCCCCTGTTTCCGCCCCATCCGACGCTTCAAGTCCCAGAATGCTGCGGGCGACGGTCTGAATGGCTGAATGACCTTCGCGCGCACCGAAATCCACCACAACGCCGTTGTGGATCGTGTAGGACAGGCTGGTGGCCAGTTCCGCCACCTGCTCGGACAGGTGGGTTTTTCCAATTCCGGGTTCGCCCAGAACGATATGTACTTCACCTTTGCCATGGCGCTGGCACCGGTCGAAAGTGGCTGAGAAAATCGACATCTCACGCTCGCGCCCAATGAATTTGTGCCGTCTCGTTCGAATGTTCCTGGCCAACCGGTCCAGACGCCAGACCTCAACCGGTTCGTTCAGCCCCTTGATCGCCTTGACCCCGATGGAGTCGCCCACGAACAACGGACCCAGCGCGCGTTGAATGTCATGTGAGACCAGCGTTTCCCCTGCCGCTGATATGTCCGTGAGACGGGAGGCCAAGTTTACGCCATCTCCTGTCACCGTGTATTCCGTATGTGACTGGCTGCCGGTTGAACTGGCAATGACCTGACCCGAAGAGATGCCGATATGGCAGGAAAGCGGCGGCGATAACGTCGGAAGAACCGCGTGAATTTCAGCCGCAGCGCGTGCTGCCCTTTCCGTGTCGTTGGTATGTGAGATCGGCGCCCCGAAAACAGCCATGACCGCATCACCAATATGCTTGTCGATGCGACCCCCGTATTTTTCTACCACATTGTCCACTTTGCTGAAGAACTGATTGAGCAGCGCGTGCAGATCCTCGGCATCCAGTTCGCTGGAAATTTTCGTGAACCCGGTCAGGTCAGCAAACATCACCGTGACCTGCCGCCGCGCGGGTTCATGCGGTGCCGTTGGTTCAGGCTCTGCCGCGGTGTGGGCGGAATCAAGTTGCTCGATAGCACGCAAAAGCCGCCGACGATCGCCGACAGCAGTAACACCGATTTCGATCAGATCCTCTGCCGTCAAATCTGGCAGAATGGAAAAGTCAATCTTGTTGTCAATGAAGGCCTGCGCGTACTCGTTCAATCCATTTGCGCTCAACCAGCCCCTCAGGTCTTGAGACATATCGCCACTCTGAAGTCCCCCACTTCAAGCGGGAACCTAGCATGGCAGCGGGCCCGAGTCTGCAAAAACCAAATTAATTCGTGATTTTGAGCAGGGTTATTCCATTTTTCATGCGTTCACCTGGCTTGCATTTCCAAACCCGTTCGACAGGACAAATGAACGGCAGGCCTCGGAGATTTCTCGAAATCGCGCTCTTTCCCTTACATAAAGATACACCTCGCGCCTGTCCGGCAAATCCGAAATCGGACGAAAGGCAACTGCGTCCGGGATGAATTGCGCGACGGTCTGCGGCAGGACCGTGATCCATTGGCCTGCTCTGACCGTCGTGATCAGGGAATGCGTGTTGTGAATGGTAACCTCGGCCCCGTCCAGAATCTCTCTGAAAGGCGCGGACTCGATAAAGTCACACAGGGCGTTTCGAACGAAAGGCTCAGCCACCAGATCCGAAATGGCTGGCGATTCTTGCCGTGTCATCAGCGGATGATCGGACGCTGCAACCAACCCGAAGCGATCCTGAAACAGCGGCTCTGCACTGACCCCGTTTAGTGGATGATGGCCGGACGCAATGCCGATATCAGACGTGTCGCCGGCAACCGCATCCAAAACCTGCTGCGAATCTCCGTCACGCAACTCGATCTTCAGGCCGGGAAAGCGAGAAGTCATATGATCCAGCAGGGCAGGAAAGACCAACGCCCCCACGGACGGCACCGATACGATACGGATCAACCCATGCTCGGCCTGTGCCGCCAGTTCAATATTCTGAACGGCCTGGTCAAAATCCCGCACCTGTTTGAGTGAGAGGTCAAGAACTTGCTGACCCAGCGGCGAAAGGTGGTTTTTCCGTTCCCCTTCAAACAGCTTCTTGCCCAGATGCTCTTCGAATTGCTTCAGCATCATTGAGACGGCAGATTGTGTCCTGCCCAGACGGCTGGCTGCCTCGGCAAGATTTCCGGTTTGTGCCACGGTGCAAAAGCACCGCAGCATTTCTACTTTCACGGCCATACTTCAATCTTTCTGAAATTTGCTAAAGTTATTTTAGTTTGACTGATATCGCCAGCAAGTTCCATTCTTTCGCAAACTGAACTTACGAAGTTGGGGCCTGACGTGACCAAACTGAATCTGATTGCCGGCGAATGGCTGGCGGGTGAAAGCGAAATTGAAAACCGCAATCCATCGGACCTGAGCGATCTGGTCGGTATGTTCGCGCAGGCCAGTGCCGATCAGCTTGAGGCAACGCTGGACCAGGCGCGTGTGGCACAGTTGGAGTGGGCTGCCTACGGGTTAGAGCGCAAGCAGGCCGTACTGAACGCCATCGGCAACGAACTGATGGCCCGTGCCGAGGAACTTGGCACATTGCTGAGCCGCGAAGAAGGCAAGCCGCTGGCCGAAGGCAAGGGCGAGGTTTACCGTGCCGGTCAGTTCTTCACTTACTATGCTGCCGAATGTCTGCGACAGATCGGTGAGAACGCCGATTCCGTGCGCCCGGACATCGAGGTTGACGTGCGCCGCGAGGCTGTTGGCGTGGTTGCCATCATCAGCCCGTGGAATTTCCCCACCGCAACGGCCTCGTGGAAGATCGCCCCGGCGCTTTGCTATGGCAACGCGGTTGTGTGGAAACCCGCCAATATCACCCCTGCCTCGGCCGTGGCACTGACCGAAATCATCACGCGGCAAGACATCCCCAAGGGTTTGTTCAGCCTGGTGATGGGCTCGGGCCGTTCCATCGGTCAGCGTCTGGTGGAAAGCCCCAAGGTCAATGCGATTTCATTCACCGGATCGGTTCCCGTGGGTAAAGGCATTGCTGCTGCGGCGATCCAGAACCTGACCAAGGTGCAGATGGAAATGGGGTCCAAGAACGCGCTGGCCGTGATGGACGATGCCGATTTGGATCTGGCGGTGACGCTGGCACTGGGCGGGGCCTTTGGTGGTACCGGTCAGAAGTGCACCGCTTCGTCGCGTCTGGTCGTCCACGCGGGCATCCATGATGCCTTCGTCGAAAAACTGGTGGCCGGTGCACAGGCCATGAAGGTTGGCCACGCGCTGGAGGACGGGGTTCAGATGGGTCCGGTCGTCAGCCAGCAGCAGTTGAATGAAAACCTCGCCTATGTCGATCTGGGCAAATCCGAAGGCGCCGAACTGGCCTGTGGTGGTCAGCGGCTGGAGATGCCCCATGACGGTTTCTACATGTCGCCGGGCGTATTCCTGAACACCACCAACGATATGCGCATCAACCGTGAAGAAATGTTTGCGCCTCTGACATCCGTCATCAAGGTCGGCAGCTATGACGAGGCGCTGAGCGTGGTCAACGACACGAATTTCGGCCTGACCTCGGGCATCGTGACCAAGTCGCTGGCCCGCGCCACCCATTTCCGTCGCAATGCACGCACCGGCGTTGTGACAGTCAATCTGCCCACCGCTGGTACTGACTATCACGTGCCTTTCGGCGGTCGAGGTGACAGCTCGTACGGACCACGCGAACAGGGCAAGGCGGCGGCTGAATTCTACACGACCGTCAAAACCGCCTATATCAGCGCGGGCCCTGTCTGATGCGAATCGACGGCCTGCAATATGCCAACTGGTCGGAAAAGATCTTCCGCCAATTACGCGAAGGGGGCGTGGACGCGATCCACGTCACCATCTCCTATCATGAGAATTTCCGCGAAACGGTTCTGAACTTCGAGAAATGGAACCGCTGGTTCGAGCAATACCCGGACTTGATCATGAAAGGCCGGTGGGCCAGCGATATCGACACAGCTCGTGAAACAGGCCGAACCGCAGTGTTCTTCGGATTTCAAAACCCGTCACCCATCGAAGACGATATCGGACTGGTCGAAATCCTGCACGATCTGGGCGCGCGGTTCATGCAATTGACCTATAACAACCAATCCCTGCTGGCGACCGGTTGTTACGAGGCCGAAGACACCGGCATCACACGTATGGGCAAGCAGGTCATCAAAGAGATGAACCGCGTGGGCCTTGTGGTGGACATGAGCCATTCGGCAGACCGTTCCACGATCGAGGCGGCTGAAATCTCGGGCCGGCCCATCGCGATTACACACGCCAATCCGCACGAATGGTCCCCGGCGCTACGCAACAAGCGGGATGACGTCATCCGCGCGGTAACGGAAAAAGGTGGGATGCTGGGTTTTTCGGTCTACCCTCACCACCTGAAGGACAAGTCCGATTGCACGCTGGAGGGCTTCTGCGAAATGATCGCCCGCACTGCCGATAAATACGGGGCCGAACATCTGGGGATCGGCACTGACTTGTGTCAGGATCAGCCCGACAGCGTCGTTGAATGGATGCGTGTGGGGCGCTGGACGAAAGAAATCGACTATGGCGAAGGCTCGGCCTCGGCTCCGGGCTTCCCACCAATGCCGGGCTGGTTTCAGGACAATCGAGACTTTGGCAACATCGAAAAAGGGTTACGCGCGACCGGCCTGAACGATGACGAAGTGGCCGGGATCATGGGCAGGAACTGGTATCGGTTCTTTGCCGAGAACTTCGTCCCACAAAGGTAACCAAATGGAACCACACGCGCAGACAGAGATCGCCAGACGTGACCCAGCCACGGTCATGCGGCTGTCACGGTTGGGATCGCTACACCAATGTCGGCTCAGCTTTATGCGGCAACTGACCCGCCGCATGGCCGAAGAAAACTGGAGCTTTTCACGTCCCGCGTTTGAAATTGACGACAGAGGTGTAGGTCATGCGGTCTATACCGCGCAAGGCCCCGATCGGGCATATTCGCTGGTCGCCTTTGCCCACGACCTGCCACCCGAACAACGATCCGACCGGGTGATCGCCGAGGCCTGGGATGCCACCTTCACCTTGTTTGACGGCATTCCAACGGCGAAAGATATCGATCGTCTATCGCAGAACGTTCCATTGCAAGAAGCCGGACGTGTCAGCGAAGCCGAACTGTCCCTGTCTCGGGCCAACCGTTCCGTGCGGCTTTGGGCTCATGTGGTGGATCGTCTCGCGGCGGGGCAGCAACCCGATCTCGAACAGATCTACAAGGTCGGCTACCTGATGCGGACCACGGCAGTTTATGGGTCGGGCAAATTTGGCGCAGCAGACCGTGAAAAGACAGCCTGCCGGGCTGAAGTCAGCGGTCCATTCCAGATCGAGATGCTGTCAGTCTATCTGACCCGTGTCTTTGTGTGCGATCTGGTGCAGCATATGGCGCAGGTCAAAGGCGGAGATCGGACCGCAGAGCTTGATGCAGACATCGCCCGTTGGTTGGGCATCGGAAATTCGACTGGTCTGGGTATGGCTCCATTCATCGTCAATCACCCGGTGTTGTTCAACAACTGGATCATGGTGCGGGAAGAGGCAATCTCGCGCGTTCGGTCTATTGGGGCGGCTTCGGTTAAGGAGGCCCGCACATTTCGCGATATCTTTACGCGCAGCAAACAGTCAATCGCATGGTGGCAGTCTGAGCATCCCGTTCAGATTAGAAAGCTGGCGGCCCTGAATTCGGATCTGCAAAAAATCGAAGAGTATCTGGCCAAGGATGGCCTGACACTGGACCACCCCTGGAACCGTCTGATCTGTTGGTCCGAAACCACGCTGACCGAAGAAGGCCAAGAGCTGCTGGCCTCTCTGATCCTTGAACCTTATGGCACGCTTGTTGACGGGCTTGTGAGTTGCATGGCGGACACCAACACGGCCGCGCAGGTGATTGATGGTACAATGCCGGTATCGGCGGTGCGTGCGTTGATCCGGAACAGTTTTGACTGGGCCCTGAACCTTGATTGGACCGCCGCCGAAAACTGCGCGCGCGCGTGGTACGTATCCGAAGAAAAGCTGGAACCCCGACTGGGGGAACGGTTCGAAGAACCGATCTCGGATTATGAACAACCTCTTGCACCGGCACGGGATGCGACCTTGGCTTTCGATGCAATGCAGGACTGGCCTGATGACACTCCGATAGCAGAGTTTCTGTTGCGCCATCCGGAACACCGCCATACCGTGCGCCGCGCACAAATCAGCCGCATCGCACCGTACTGTGAAATTCGTGACAACACGATCAGCGCGCAGGTGATGCCCATTGATATGCTGCGCGCCAAACTGTCCTTCTTTGGTGCAACGCATTTTGACCCGCGTTCGGATCGGTGGGTGCGTATCTGCATGTATGCAGGTGCACCCTACCCGGATGAGCTGAACACCGGGAACGCCGATCTTTGGGTTTATCCGGAGGTTGTGCAATGACCTTCTCGTTGAACGAAGTAGAAGCCACCGCCAAACGCGCAACCCGTGGGGCCGGATATGTCTGGGGTGTGGCGGAAGAAGCCGCAAAAGCAACCCGATGGCTGTGCGCCCAGGGGTTCGACGGGCCCGCGATCCTGGCTCAGCTGCTCCGGCGCGAATTTGCACCCGGCCTGGAACATCACGTTCCAGAGGTCCAGAACGGTATGTGGACCGGTGAACAGGACCTATGCCCGCTGATGACCGGAACGGCTTTGTCGGACTCTCCGACTGCGCTGTCCCAAGGCGCGGTTTCGGTTTCAAACGTTGCCGCACCGCTTCTGCTGCTTCCCTTTGTCGCCACTATGGCTAAAAGGCGAAAGACAATCCTGGAAGTCACGATCGACGGTGTTTCCGCGAAAACAGATGGTATTCATCTAAATTGTGAAGACTTCGGAACGGACCAGGCTGACCGTGTCGTGATAGCCGAAGTTGACCACATTCAATCCGCTCGTTCCATGCATAGCCGCGCTGCTCCAAATCCTGAGGCCTGGCAGCTCCTCAACACCGTGGCGCATCGCACCTACGCTCCCGCAACTGAAGAATCCCGACTGCTTGGCGCTGGTTCAGGCTTGTCAGACAACGATTGAAGGATGATCCGATGACTGAAACCAGAACTCTCTCGCTTGCCGAAATCGAAGAGCTGTCATTCAATGCGCTGGTTGCCGCCGGCACAAGCGAAGAAAACGCACGCCCTTTGGCTGTTGCCACAGCCGCGACCGAGGCAGACGGCGTTGCCAGCCATGGGCTGGCGTATATCCCGATCTATTGCGAGCATGTTCAGTGCGGCAAGGTGGACGGTCAGGCAAAACCGGCCCTTGAAACCCCGCGTCCCGGCCTCGTCCGGGTCGATGCCAAAACCGGGTTTGCACATTCGGCCATTGATCTGGGTTTTGAGGCGTTGATCCCGGCGGCACGAGAACAGGGTATCGCCGCATTGGCAATTACCAACAGCTACAATTGCGGTGTTCTCGGCTATCACACTTATCGGCTGGCCCAGGCAGGGCTGGTTGGATTGGGGTTCACCAATGCGCCAGCATCCATCGCACCTTCAGGCGGATCGAAACCTGTTGTTGGTACCAATCCGTTCTCCATCGCTGCGCCGGGTACGGATGGTCAACCCGCGCTGCTGATTGATCAAAGCGCCAGCACCATCGCCAAGAGCGAAGTGATGAAGCATGCACGGGAAGGAAAGGCCATTCCCGTCGGATGGGCGCTGGACGCTGACGGGAACCCGACAACGGACCCTAACGTTGGTCTGAAAGGCAGCATGGCCCCTTCGGGCGGCTACAAAGGCGTGGGTGTTGCTTTGCTGACCGAAGTCATGGCCGCTGCCCTTACGGGATCAACACTTGGGTTGAACGCTTCGCCTTTTTCCGGAACTGCCGGTGGCCCCCCAAAGACCGGGCAGTTTTTCATTGCGATTGATCCCGCAGCGTCGTCCGGTGGCGCGTTTTCGAACGCCATGGCGACTTTGGTTGAATCGATCAGAGCTCAGGACGGTGCGCATCTGCCCGGCGATGGCCGCCGCAGGAGCCGACTTGCATCAAGCAAAGCGGGTGTCGCAGTGAATTCCGCAACCCTGTCAAAGATTGAAGGAATTATCGGGTCAGACTAGGGTCAGGCTGCATTGATTTTTGGTGCGCCGCGTGATTCACGGCTGTCAAAACCGAGCGGTGACCTGAGCGACCTTTGTTGGCTAACCGACGAGCTGATGGCGAAGCGCACCCCCTTCTTCCCGAAGTCGCACGGCAAGCCTCGGGGTGATGACAATCGGGTGTTGAGTAGAATTATCTTCATCAATCGCAATGGTTTGCGCAGGCGAGATGGCTCTGGCAAATACGGGCCTCACAAGACGCTTTGCAGTCGATGAAAGCGTTGGAGCCAGAAAGGCATCTCCGCGCGGATCTTGGCCGGTCTGACCACCGTGCACGGCGAAGAGAAGACGGTCCTGATTGACGCAACCTATCTAAAAGCAGACCGCACTGCGACCAGTATGGCCGCAAAAAAGGGGGCGTGGCCGCCCGACCCAGTCCCCTGAAATCATGCCATTGAGATGTTAGTAATCCGTCCAAGAAAAGGATGGCTCATGAAACGCAGAGTTTCAGACGAACAGATCATTGGAATGATCAAGGAGTACGAGGCGGGCGTGAAAGACCAGGAGCTTTGTCGCCGCTACGGCATCAGTGATGCGACTTTCTAAAAATACAAAGCAAAGTTTGGCGGCATGAATGTTTCGGATGTCAAGAAGTTGCGGGCACCGTTGCAGCGCCGCATGAGGAGGCTCCAAGCGCAAGGAGCGCCCCTTGGAGCGCTAAGTGCTTGATATTTTACTGGTAATTTTGGTTGCGGGAGTAGGATTTGAACCTACGACCTTCAGGTTATGAGCCTGACGAGCTACCGGGCTGCTCCATCCCGCGACACTTTGGTGGTCTATTGCCTATTCGGCTATTTGAGACCTGGTAGTGTTTTTATCATCGTTTAGAGAGAAGGGGGATTTTTCTAGGTTTGGCGGTGACCTACTCTCCCGGGGCTTAAGCCCAAGTACCATTGGCGCGGCAGTGCTTAACTTCCGGGTTCGGGATGGGACCGGGTGTTTCACTTGCGCTATGACCACCAAACCGAGGAAAATCCCCGTCGCTCTTTTTGCTTTGCAAAGAGGCGACGCGCGTTGCCGCACGGTTGTTGTTTCAATCAACACCGCAGCGTGTTGCTGCGAAGTTATCCATGTTTAATGAGGTGTATGTTTTTGATTTGTCTTTCCATTACTGGATCAAATCAAGCCTATCGGGCGATTAGTACCGGTCAACTGAACGCATTACTGCGCTTACATCTCCGGCCTATTGACGTGGTGGTCTTCCACGGCCCTCAGGGAGACCTTGTTTTGAGGGGGGCTTCCCGCTTAGATGCCTTCAGCGGTTATCCTGTCCGATCATAGCTACCCAGCACTGCCGTTGGCACGACAACTGGTCCACCAGTGGATCGTTCACCCCGGTCCTCTCGTACTAGGGGCAACTCCTCTCAAGTCTCCTACACCCACGGCAGATAGGGACCGAACTGTCTCACGACGTTCTAAACCCAGCTCACGTACCTCTTTAAACGGCGAACAGCCGTACCCTTGGGACCTGCTCCAGCCCCAGGATGAGATGAGCCGACATCGAGGTGCCAAACACTGCCGTCGATATGGACTCTTGGGCAGTATCAGCCTGTTATCCCCGGCGTACCTTTTATCCGTTGAGCGATGGCCCTTCCACTCGGGACCACCGGATCACTATGGCCGTCTTTCGACTCTGCTCGACTTGTCAGTCTCGCAGTCAGGCTGGCTTCTGCCATTGCACTCAACGAGCGATTTCCGACCGCTCTGAGCCAACCTTCGCGCGCCTCCGTTACGCTTTAGGAGGCGACCGCCCCAGTCAAACTACCCGCCACGCAGGGTCCCGGATCCGGATAACGGACCGCGGTTAGACATCAAGAGTGCGAAGGGTGGTATCTCAAGGGAGGCTCCACAAGAACTGGCGTTCCTGCTTCAAAGCCTACCACCTATCCTGCACATCACAATCCTGATGCCAGTGCGAAGCTGTAGTAAAGGTGCACGGGGTCTTTCCGTCTAACCGCGGGAAGCCTGCATCTTGACAGGCAATTCAATTTCGCTGAGTCGATGTTGGAGACAGCGGGGAAGTCGTTACGCCATTCGTGCAGGTCGGAACTTACCCGACAAGGAATTTCGCTACCTTAGGACCGTTATAGTTACGGCCGCCGTTTACCTGGGCTTCAATTCAAGGCTCTCACCTCTCCTTTTAACCTTCAGGCACCGGGCAGGCGTCAGACCCTATACGTCGTCTTGCGACTTCGCAGAGCCCTGTGTTTTTAATAAACAGTCGCCACCCCCTGGTTTGTGCCCCCAGCCCCTAGTTGCCTAGGAACCGGGCCTCCTTCTCGCGAACTTACGGAGGTATTTTGCCGAGTTCCTTCAACATCGTTCTCTCAAGCGCCTTGGTATGCTCTACCAGTCCACCTGTGTCGGTTTAGGGTACGGTCTGATGGAGGGCTATTTCCAGGAACCACTCAGCAGCCCAATCAATCCGATAAGATTGAACTACACCTGTGATCCGTCACATCCTCCTGGCCTAGGAATATTAACCTAGTTCCCATCGCCTACGCCTTTCGGCCTCGGCTTAGGGGCCGGCTTACCCTGCTCAGATTAGCTTTAAGCAGGAACCCTTGGACTTTCGGCGAGAGTGTCTCTCACACTCTTTGTCGCTACTCATGTCATCATTCTCACTAGTGATCTCTCCACCGGATCGCTCACGCGCCGGCTTCATCGAAAAGACTCGATCCTCCAAGGTGCCCCGAAAGACACTAAAGAGGATAAGTCTTATGTCACACTACGCTCTGCTACCATGCCTTACGGCATCCTAAGCTTCGGCTCATGGCTTGAGCCCCGTTACATCTTCGCCGCAGGACAACTTATTTAGACCAGTGAGCTGTTACGCTATCTTTAAAGGATGGCTGCTTCTAAGCCAACCTCCTGGTTGTTTTGGTCGTCCCACCTGCTTTCCCACTTAGCCATGAATTGGGGGCCTTAGCTGTAGGTCAGGGTTGTTTCCCTCTCCACTACGGACGTTAGCATCCGCAGTGTGTCTGCCATCTAGTACTCCCGGGTATTCGGAGTTTGGTTAGGATCAGTAAGCCTGTGGGGCCCCATTACCCATCCAGTGCTCTACCCCCCGGGGTATTCGGATGACGCTCTACCTAAATAGATTTCGCAGAGAACCAGCTATCTCCGAGTTTGATTGGCCTTTCACCCCTAGGCACAGCTCATCCCGATCCTTTTCAACGGATGTGGGTTCGGTCCTCCAGTAAGTGTTACCTTACCTTCAACCTGGCCATGCCTAGATCACTCGGTTTCGGGTCTGATCCCACGAACTCATTCGCCCTATTAAGACTCGCTTTCGCTACGCCTACACCTAACGGCTTAAGCTTGCTCGTGAGACCAAGTCGATGACCCATTATACAAAAGGTACGCCGTCACCCCGCAAGGGGGCTCCGACTGATTGTAGGCGTTCGGTTTCAGGTACTGTTTCACTCCCCTCGTCGGGGTGCTTTTCACCTTTCCCTCACGGTACTGGTTCACTATCGGTCAGCAAGGAGTACTTAGCCTTCGAAGGTGGTCCTCCGATCTTCAGACAGAATTTCACGTGTTCCGCCCTACTTAATACGTCCATCAGAGCTTAGAATACGGGGCTGTCACCCGCTATGGCCATGCTTCCCAACATGTTCTTCTCACTCATCTGGCTCGGCTGGTCCCCGTTCGCTCGCCGCTACTAGGGGAGTATCAATTGATTTCCTTTCCTCCGGGTACTTAGATGTTTCAGTTCCCCGGGTTTGCCTTTATAACCCTATGTATTCAGGTCATAAATACCTGGTTATGCCCATTATTGATTAGCACAGCTAACAATAACAAACATTCAGGTGGGTTGCCCCATTCAGAAATCCATGGATCAAAGCTTATTCTCAGCTCCCCATGGCTTATCGCAGAGTATCACGTCTTTCATCGCCTCTTGCTGCCAAGGCATTCACCAAACGCCCTTCTCGCGCTTGATTTGATCCAGAAAAAGAAAGACTTGATATTGGCACTACCGCCTATTCGGCTACTTGAGTGCGTTTGACCGCACACAACCAAAGCTGCGCTAGTAATCAAATCA